>JAITUD010000239.1 GCA_031286555.1 Microbacterium sp.
GAGCCCGCCGCCGGCCAGGGCCCCGCGCAGTACGCCGAGTGGCGCTTCGGCGATGACGACGACGAGTTCGCCCTGATGGACGCCAGGTTCCGCCCCGCGCTCCCCCAGCCCGGCGGCGCTCTGGTCAGCATGCACGTCGACGACATCCAGGCGTCCTTCGACCGCCTGGTCGCCCTCGGCGCCACGCCCTTCGACCCGGTGACCCAGCGCGGAGAGGGCTGGTACTCGGCATCCGTCAGCGACCCGTTCGGCAACCTGGTCGGCCTGATCCAGAGCCCGCACTGGGCGTCGCAGCACGCCTGAGCCCGATGAACGCGAAAGCGGCCGCCCCCGAAGGGACGGCCGCTTTCGCGAGAGTGATGTCAGATCATCTTGGTGACCTGGTCGAACGACAGCTCGACCGGGGTCTCGCGCTCGAAGAGCGACACCAGCACCGTGAGCTTGCCGCTCTCGGGCTTGATCTCGCTGATCGAACCGGGAAGGCCGGCGAACGAGCCCTCCTTGATGGTGATCGTCTCGCCGATCTCGAAGTCGACCTCGGCGGC
This sequence comes from Microbacterium sp., assembly GCA_031286555.1. Lineage (GTDB taxonomy): Bacteria > Actinomycetota > Actinomycetes > Actinomycetales > Microbacteriaceae > Microbacterium. The sequence goes on from JAITUD010000239.1 coordinate 546, forward strand.
GACCGGACGGGCCACTGCCGTGCCGCCCTTGGCGGCGATGGACTTCGCGGTCGGGACGTCCTTGACCTCGACGAGGGACTTCAGCATGTTGAAGGCCTCTTCGAAGCGCAGCGGCGTCGGGTTGTGCGCGTTGCCCACGAAGCCGGTGACACCGGGCGTGTGGCGGACGACCGACCAGGTGTCCTCGTTGAGCTCCATGCGCACCAGCACGTAGCCGGGGATGCGCACGCGGGTGACCATCTTGCGCTGGCCGTTCTTGATCTCGACGACGTCCTCCATCGGGACCTCGACCTGATAGATGTCGTCCTCGACCTCGAGCGTCGACTTGCGCTGCTCGATGTTGGCCTTCACCTTGCGCTCGAAGCCGGCGTAGGAGTGGATGACGTACCACTTGCCGGGGAGCATGCGCAGGTCGAGGCGGAAGGCCTCGTACGGGTCCTCCTCGGCCTGCTCGTCGTCGGACTCCTCAGAGCCGTCGCCGAGCTCGGGGCCGTCATAGGGAGCGACCTCGGCCGCCTCCTCGGCTTCCAGCTCAGCAGCCTCTTCGGCAGCCGAGTCGGTCAGAACCTCTGCGGCGGCCTCAGTCTCGGCCGTCTCGTCCAGGTTGAGAGCGTCGTTCACGATCGCGTCCGCCTCCGGGTCGTCGATTTCTTCAGTGTCGTCATCGGTCTCGTCGATTTCCTCGTCGTCCTCGATGTGCAGGGCGACGTGCTCGACCGCGGTCGCGGAGAGCTCTTCGGCGGCGAGGACGTTCCCCTCCTGGGACTCGTCCTCCTCGCTCGACTGCTCGGCCGCGGTCGCCCAGTCGGCGTCGTCGGAATAACGTTCAGACACTGTGCTTCTTTCCATTCACTGCGGCGGATGCCGCAGGGGCGTCACTTGCCCGGGACCCCGAACACGTAGTGCGTGAGGGTTCCGAAGACCCAGTCCAGGCCGTACACGACGCCCATCACGATCAGCACGAACACGAGCACGACCAGCGTGAACTTCACCAGTTCCTTGCGGGTCGGGGTGACGACCTTGCGAAGCTCGGCGATCACCTGCCGGAAGAACAAAGCGATTCGACCGAAGAAGCCCAGCTTCTTGTCGCGGGTGGCGGTACCGCCGTACGCTGCGACCTCGCCGCGCGGTTCGTCCTGATCCATCCTGCACGTACCTTTCGTGGTCAGCGTCGCGCTGACGCGCAGGGCGGACAGGAATCGAACCTGCAACCTGCGGTTTTGGAGACCGCTGCTCTGCCAATTGAGCTACCGCCCTAGAGACCCGGAGGCCCCTGGGATCTGCACCCCCGCACCGACCAGAGGCACGGCGAAAGAATGCAGACAACTGCCCCACCAGTGTACGACATCCGCGACCCTCCTCCGAACCGAGGTCGGAACGGGCGTCCGACCGCGGTCCGCAGCCGGGCCCCTGTTAGGCTCTGCGAGCGGCCGCGAACGGGAGGGGACACGTGACCGAGGAGATGCAGCAGTTCCAGGTGGATCTGCGGGGTGTCGTCGACCTTCTGAGTCGCCACATCTACTCGAGCCCCCGGGTCTATCTGCGGGAGCTCCTGCAGAACGCCAGGGATGCGATCACGGCGCGCCACGAGGTGGACGGCGGTGGCGGAACCATCCGGATCACCCCGCTCTCCGAGCACAGCGACGAGTTCGTGCTGCGCGACGACGGCGTGGGTCTCACCGCCGCCGAGGTCGCCGAACTGCTCGCGACCGTGGGCCGCAGCTCCAAGCGAGACATCTTCGACCTGCCCCGCAGCGACTTCCTCGGTCAGTTCGGCATCGGCCTGCTGAGCTGCTTCATGGTCGCCGACAGCATCGTGATCCGCTCCCGGAGCGCCCGCGGCGGAGCATCCGTGGAGTGGACGGGCAACGCCGACGGCACCTTCGTGGTCGCCGAGCTCGATGAGCAGCTGCCGGTCGGCACCAGCGTGCACCTGGTGCCGCGCTTCGACGCCGGCGACCTGCTGCGCGGCCCCGCCGTGCGCGAGCGCGCGCAGCCCGTCGCCGCGGTCCTGCCGGGGCGCGTGGTGCTCGACACCCCGACGGGCGACGTCGACGTCACCCGCCCGGCGCCGTTCCTGGACGGGACGATGACGGATGCCGCGTGGGCCGACGCCGCCCGCAGCTACGGCCGCGACCTCATCGGCGCCGCCCCGCTCGACGTCATCGAGATCGCGGAGCCGGGCACCGGCACCCGCGGGCTCGCCTACGTACTGCCCTACGCCCCACCTCCCGGCGCCCGTCAGGCGACCCGCATGTACCTCGGCCGGATGCTGCTCTCGGAGCACACCCCGGACGTGCTGCCGGACTGGGCCTTCTTCGTGCGCGCCGTGATCGATTCCACCGGCCTGTCCCCCACGGCCAGCCGCGAGTCGCTGGTCGAGGACCCGGCGCTCGAGCACGCCCGCGAGCAGCTCGGCGCCGGCATCCGCCGCTGGGTGCTCGAGCTGGGACTGCGGGAGCCGCACCGCCTGGCTCAGTTCGTGGCGGTGCACGAGATCGGCCTGAAGTCGCTGGTGCGGCACGACGAGGAGCTCGCCCGCTTCATCACGCGCTGGCTGACCGTCGAGACCACGCACGGCACGATGCGCCTCGGCGATCTCGCCGAGCGCTTCCCGCTGGTGCGGTACGCGGCATCCGTCGACGAGTTCCGTCAGGTCGCGGGCATCGCACGCCCCGGCGAGGTGCTCGTCAACGGCGGGTACCTGTACGACGCCGACCTGGTGCGGATGCTGCCGGAGCTGTACCCGGGCGTCATCGTCGAGCAGGTCGACGTCACCGGCGAGCTCGACCGCCTCGACCCGCCGCCCCTGGACGACCGCGACGCCGCGGTGGCGCTCGAGGAGCGGGCGAGCGCCGTGCTCGCGGCATCCGGCTGCGCGGTCGTCGTGCGCACGATCGACCGACCGGAGCTCACCGGACTCTACGTCGCCGACCCCGATGTGCTGCGCGCGATGGACCGCACACGCACCAAGGGCATCACCGGCTCGCTCTGGGGCGGAGTGCTCTCGCGCATCGACGATCAGGTCGGCGCCGCCCGCGAGGACGACCTGGCCGCCCGGCTGTGCCTGAACTGGAGCAATCGCGTCGTGCGCGCCCTCGTCGGCGTGCAGGACGACGCGGTGTTCGCCCGCACCGTGCAGCTGCTCTACATCCAGTCGCTGCTCGCCGGGCATCACCCGCTGTCGGACGCCGACCGTACTCTGATGACCACGGCCCTCGCCGATCTCGTTACCCTTTCCGCCGGCCTCGAGGCCGACGTCTTCCCCTTCGACGACCTGCGCTGACCCGGCGCGACCCCGCACCCAGAAGGAGCACCATGCCTCAGCCGACCGCTCGTCTCACTCAGCTGCTGGAAGAGATCGACCGCACTCCCTGGGGTCCCGCCGAACAGGCGCTGACGGCCGACGCCGTCGCCCTCGCGGTGGAGATCGGCGACGAGCAGCTCGAGTACCGCGCGCGGATGCGGCAGACGGCCTCGGCGAACATGGGCGGCGCCACCGACGTGATGCTGAACTCGTTCGCCTGGTGCCTGGCTCGGCACGACGCCGACCCGGCGCGCTTCCCCGCCGACATCGAGAACGGCGGCGCCGACCTGATGTGGCAGTTCAAGTGGATGGCTGCGTCGCTGCGCTCCTCCCCCGCCTTCTCGCAGGAGCAGATCGCGGCCGTGCTCGACGACATGGAGACGCACTACCGCGCCGCCGGCATCGGCATGAGCGGCGTGCTCACGGCGCGCTTCGAGGACGCCTGGGATGCCGGCCGGATGGACGAGGCCGAGGAGCTGCGCGTGCGCCTCGAGGCCACCCCGCGCGACGACTACAGCCACTGCGACGCCTGCGGCCGCAGCCAGATCGCCGGCTTCTTCGCCGCGACCGACCGCGAAGAGGAGGCGGTCCGTCTGGTCGAGGAGATGATCGAAGGCGGCTTCTCCTGTGGTGAGGAGCCCGAGCACGCGCTCTCCCGCGCCCTGATCCCCTACCTGCACCTCGGTCGTTTCGAGGAGGCGAAGGCCGCGCACCTGCGCAGCTACCGCCTGGCGAAGGACAATCCCGACAACCTCGTCATCGTCGCGAACAACATCGACTTCGCCGCACTCACCGGCAACGAGGCGCGCGCGCTGACGATGATCGAGCGGCACCTGCCCTGGCTCGCGCACGACCAGCTCAACGTCGACGCGCACTGCGCCGCCCTCAGCACGATCGCCTTCGCGCTGGACCGCGTCACGGCCGCCGGCCACGGCGGCACGCCGGTGCGCGGCGCGGATGCCGCGGCGCTGGTACCGTTCTTCGGCGAGCACGACGGCGTCTGGACCGCCGAGCAGCTGGCAGCCGCGGCATGGTCAGCGGTCGACCGAATCGGTGCCGCGTTCGACGAGCGCGACGGCACCGACGGGCACGCGCAGCGCCGGGCGCGCATGCAGCAGCTGGCCGAGGAGCACTACGACGTGCCGATCCGCTCCGACGTCTTCGCGCCGGCGCCGACGGCCGACCCGGTGGACGCCGACGGCTGGTACGACCGTGCGGTCGCCATCGGCAGCTACGGCTCCGAGCAGGACGCGCTGGCGGCCGCCGACCGCGCCGAGTCGGCCGGGCTGTCCGATGCCGAGAAGCGCGCGCGGATGCTCGGTCTGCGCATCGGCGCCCTGGTGGCGCTGGAGCAGCTCGATGCGGCATCCGCTCTGCTCGCTCCGCGACTCGCGGAGCTGCGCGCGTCCGCGCAGGACGACCAGGCCGCGCTCGAGGAGCGCCTCGGTCTGGCGATCTTCGGACGGAGCACTCCCGAGGACGTCGCCGAGCTGGAGCGCGAATGGGCGGATGCCGCGGCGCTGACCGCGCGTCCGCGCGCGGACCTGGCGCTGACTCTGGCATCGGTGCGCGCCGGCGAGGGCGCCCCCTCCGCGCTCGAGCTGGCCGCTCAGGCGGAGCAGATCTACACAGAGGTCGGCGAGGACCGGCTCGCCACCACGGCGGCACTGACCTCTGCCGTCACGCTGCTGCGCGCCGAGCAGACCGCCGAGGCCGCAGAGCGGCTGGATCGTATCGTCGAGGCCGAACAGATCAACGACGGCCATCGTGCCAGGGCGCTGGATCTGCGCGCACGGGTGCGCGGCGGCATCGGCGAGTTCGCCCCGGGAGCGGCCGACGCCGATCGCGCGGCCGGTCTGCTCGCCGCGCTCGGTGCCGAGCGCGCCCTCGCCAATGCGCAGCTGCTGGCCGGTGCGCTCTGGGAGGACGCCGGCGAGCCCGACCAGGCCGTCATCCGGTACCGCCTGGCGGCGCGACTCGTGTCAGAGCACGGCGGCGACCGCGAAGGCGTGGAGTTCCGGCAGGCGCGGGCGATGCTCGCCGCCGGCGACGCCGCCGAGGCGGCCGAGCTGCTCAGCGACGTGCTGCAGCGCGAGGAGAACGCGGAGGCGCCGGCGGGATCGCGCGCGATCACCGTCGGACTGCTCGCCCGTGCACTCGCGGGGTCGGGCGAGTTCGGCCAGGCCGTCGGCGCCTTCGGCTACCAGGCAGGCCTGCACGCCGAGGCCGAGGAGCCCGCCGACCAGTCCCTGGCGATGCTCGAGCAGGCGCGCATCCTCGCCCGGTTCGGCGAGATGGACGAGGCGATCGAGACCCTGGAGGAGGCAGCGGAGCTGGTGCGCCCCACCGAGGCCGCCGGGGCGATCACCCAGGTGCTGCACGAGCTCGGCCAGGGCTACGGGGCGCAGAAGGACGAGCGGGCCTTCGCCCTGTTCGACGAGGTCGCCCGGGTCGCCGCCGAGAACGACGCGGCCTGGCTGATCGCCGATGTGACGGATTCACGCGGCCGGGCGTTCGCCGAGCTCGGCAGGGTCGACGAGGCCGTGGCCGCAGCGCTGACCGCCGCCGACGGGTTCGCCGAGCTGGGCGATGCCGGATCGGCCGGCGGATCGGAGCTGTTCGCCGCGCGCGTGCTCACCGAGGCCGGTCGGCGCGACGACGCCGTTCCGCTGTTCCGCAGTGCGATCGAGCGCGCCGCGCAGATCCCGCCGCTGCGGCAGGTCGCGGCGCTGGAGCTGGGCGACGTGCTCGAGGCGCTCGGCCGGAGCGCCGAGGCCGCCGAGGCGCGGGCGATCGCGGAGGCCTGAGCGCCGCTCAGTACTCCGAGACGCCGTAGCGCTCCGGTTCGGGCGTGCGCGAGAACGCACGCCCGGAGACCGACCCGGCGACGATGCGCACGAAGTTGTACTTGAGCGTGGGGATCCAGGGCGCGAGACCGAGCGCCTCGGCCGCCTCCTGCTCGGCGAGCGTCTCGAGACGGTGCGCCGACCCCCGCACGATCACGCTCCAGGCCTCCGTTGCGGAATGGTCGTCGACCTCGAAGAGCACCTCGTCATTGACGGTGAGCTCGATCAGCTTGCTCCCCTCCGCGGTGCGGAAGACGATCGACTGATCATCGACGACGTAGTTGACCGGAAAGATGTCGAGCACGTCGCCGACATGCGTGACCAGCCGGCCGAGTTCCTGCGCGCCCAGGCGTTGCCAGCATTCCTCGCTGTTCAGACGCGCGACTGCATCCTCTGCGCTCATGGCCCGATCCTCCTCCCTCCGGCGTGTGATGTCCACCGCCGGGACAGGGCAGAATTGGCCTTCTATGGAACCTGTCCCCCTGCTGCGGCGCGCCGGTGCGGAGCTGCTCGGCACTGCGCTGCTGACCGCCGTCACGCTCGGCTCTGCGGCGATGGCCCAGAAGCTCTCGACGGATGCCGGGCTGCGCCTGCTCGAGGGGTCGCTGGCGACCATGCTCGGGCTCGGCGCCCTCATCCTGCTGTTCGGTCCGGTCTCGGGCGGGCACTTCAACCCCGCCGTGTCACTGACCGACGCGGTGCTGAGCAGGCGCGGCAGCGGCAAGGGCCTGCGACCCGGTGAGCTGGGCGTCTACGTGCTCGCCCAGGTGATCGGCGCGGTTCTCGGCGCGTTCCTGGTGAACGTGATGTTCGAGGTGCCCGCCGGGCTGGGCACCGTGCCGCGGGCGACCCTTCCCGCGCTGGTCGGCGAGGTCGTCGCGACGGCGGGCCTCGTGCTGCTCATCGTCGGCCTGGTGCGCGCGGGGCGCAGCATCATGGTGATCGCGACGGCCGTCGGCGCCTACATCGGTGCGGCGTTCTGGTTCACCAGCTCGACCGCGTTCGCCAACCCGGCGGTGACCGTCGGACGCCTCCTCACCGACTCGGCGGGCGGCATCGCACCGGCGTCCTTCCCGCCCTTCCTGCTCGCGCAGCTCATCGGCACCGGCGTGGGCATCGCCCTGGCCGTCCTGCTCTTCCCGCATCCGCGCACGCCAGGCACGGACGTGCCGCTCGTGCACGAGCCCGAGGCCGTCGCCGATGCGGCGACCGACGAATAGGAGCATCCGATGACGGAGAATCCAGACACCGCCCCCGCGTACCGCAAGCCGCGCCGGTACGGCACCGGGCGCATGGAGGCGCTCAGCGACGGCGTGTTCGCCTTCGCCGCCACGCTGCTGGTGCTCGACCTGGTGATCCCGCGCAGCGACGGCACGCAGGACCTGCTCGGCGCGTTCTTCGACCTCTGGCCGCACTACCTCACCTACGTGATCAGCTTCGCGACGATCGGTGCGACCTGGCTGGCGCACAACGCGATCTGCGAGCAGCTGAAGCGCGCCGACTCGACGTTCCTTCGGCTGAATCTCGTGCTGCTCCTGCTCGTCGCGTTCGTGCCGTTCCCCACCCGGTTCCTCGCGGAGTACATCAGTTCGGACGCCTCGGAGCGCGTGGCCGTCGTGCTCTACGGCGTCTCGTTCCTGCTACTGCTGGGCATGATGCTGCTGCTGTGGTGGTACGCGCGGACGCACCACCTGCTCGCCGATGACGAGGAGGGCGAGGCGCGCCTGTTCACCTACCGCCTGCTGCCCGGCATCGGCGTGTACGTCATCCTGATCTGCCTCGGACTGGTCTGGCCGATGGCGGCTGTGTTCGGCTACCTCGCCCTCGCGCTGTTCTTCATCGTGCCGCTGCGCCGACGACGCCAGACCGCCTGACAACGCCGGTCAGAACAGCTGCCGCCAGTTCGCCTTCGCCAGGTCGAGCAGCTCGTCGCCGCGGCCCGACATCACGGTGCGCAGCGCGTACAGCGCGAAACCCTTCACCTGATCGGCCTTGATCGCCGGCGGCATGGACAGCTCCTGCCGCTCGGTGACCACGTCGAGCAGCGCGGGGCCGTCGTGCGCGAGCACCTCGGCGACCGCATCGAGCAGGTCCTCCGACCGCTCCACGCGCCGCGCGAAGATCCCCAGCGCCTGCGCGACCGCGGCGAAGTCGGGGTTCTCCAGGTCGGTTCCGTAGGTCACGAACCCGGCAGCCTTCATCTCTAGCTCGACGAAGTTCAGCGAGGAGTTGTTCACCACGACGACCTTCACGGGCAGCTTGTTCTGGGTGAGCGAGATCAGCTCGCCGAGCATCATCGACAGCCCGCCGTCGCCCGCCAGCGCGACCACCTGCCGGTCGGGATACGCGACCTGCGCGCCGATGCCGTGCAGCAGCGCATTGGCCATCGATCCGTGGTTGAACGAGCCGATCAGACGGCGCCCCTCGGTCATCGTGAAGTACCGCGCCGCCCAGACCGTCGGCGAGCCGACATCCGCGGTGAAGACGGCGTCGGAGGATGCCGCGTCGTCGAGCAGGCTCGCCAGGTACTGCGGGTGGATCGGCGCCTTGCCGCGCGACGGCACTGCCAGCTCGTCGAGCTTCGCGCGCGTCTTGCGATAGTGCGCGGTCGCGTCCTCGAGGTGCGTGCGGTCCTCCTTGCGCTTCAGCCGCGGCAGCAGCGCCTCGGCGGTCGCCTTCACGTCGCCCACCAGGCCGAGGTCCAGCGGATGCCGCTTCCCGAGCTGTGATCCGCGGATGTCGACCTGGATCGTGGTCACCCCGTCCGGATAGAACTGCGTGTACGGGAAGTCGGTGCCGAGAAGCAGCAGCGCGTCCGCGGCATCCATCGCCCGGTAGCCGGACGCGAAGCCGAGCAGACCCGTCATGCCGACGTCGTAGGGGTTGTCGTACTCGATGAACTCCTTGCCGCGCAGTGCATGCACGATCGGGGCGCCGAGCCGCTCCGCGAGCGTGATCACCTCGTCGTGCGCGCCCTCGACGCCCGCGCCGGCGAGGATCGTCACACGATCGCATCCGTTCAGGATCGTCGCCGCCTTCTCCAGCTCTGCGGGGCTGGGCACGACCACCGGGCGGGTGCGCTCGATCACCGTGGTGCGCGTGTCACGGGCATCCGCCAGCGCGACATCACCGGGGATGACGACGACCGCGACGCCGCGCTTCTCGATCGCCGCGCGCATCGCGATCTCGAGCACGCGCGGCATCTGGCTGGCGTCGGCGACGTACTCGACGTACACGCTGGACTCGCGGAACAGCTCCTGCGGGTGCGTCTCCTGGAAGTAGCCGGTGCCGATCTCGCTGGTCGGGATGTGCGCGGCGATGGCGAGCACCGGCACCCGGGAGCGGTTGGCGTCGTAGAGACCGTTGATCAGGTGCAGGTTGCCCGGACCGCACGAGCCCGCGACGACCGCGAGATCGCCGGTGAGCGCCGCGTCGGCTGCGGCTGCGAAGGCCGCGGTCTCCTCGTGCCGCACGTGCACCCAGCGGATCGTGCCGTCTTTGCGGAGCGCGTCGGTGAACCCGTTGAGCGAGTCCCCCGGGATGCCGTAGACGCGCTGCACCCCGTTCGCGTGCAGGGTCTGGACGATGTTCTCGGCGACAGTGGTCATGACGGCCTCTCATGAAGGGACAGGACGCCTCCGACGCTACTCCTGCGGACGGCCATCAGCCGCGCTCTCTACTCATCGGCCCGGAAGGTGCGCCGGTACGCGCTGGGCGTCGTACCCGTGATCTGCCGGAAGTGAGTGCGCAGGTTCGTCGGCGTGCCGAACCCGCACAGCGATGCCAATTGGTCGACAGAGAGGTCGCTGGTCTCGAGCATCTCGCGGGCCCTGTCGACTCTCGCTGCATTCAGCCACTTCAGTGGTGTCGCCCCTGTCGCAGCGACGAAGACGCGCGCGAAGGTGCGGGACGACATCCTGGCCTGTCGCGCCAGGTCCGCGACGGTGAGAGGAAGCTCGAGTCGAGCGAGTGCCCACTCGAGGGTCGGAGCGAGGTTCGATGGCTCGTTGCCCGCCGAAGCGGGCCTCGGTATGAACTGCGCCTGTCCGCCCTCGCGCCGCGGGGCGGCGACGATGTCCCGGGCGATCGCGTTGGCCACAGCCGCTCCGTGATCCTGACGGAGCAGATGCAGGCAGAGGTCGATCCCGCTGGAGACTCCCGCCGAAGTGACGACATCGCCCTCGTCGACGTAGAGCGCATCCGGGTCGACGACGATCTCGGGGTGCTGTCGCGCAAGCCTCGCGGCGTGAACCCAGTGAGTGGTGGCGCGCCGGCCGTCGAGGAGACCGGCATTTGCGAGGGCGAACGCCCCCGCGCAGATGGAGACCATCCGGGCTCCGCGACTGTGGGCCTGACGCAGCGCGTCCGCGACGTCGTCGGGGATCGAGTCGACGTCTCGGAAGGCAGGGACGATCACGGTGTCGGCGGCCTCGAGGGCGTCGAGGCCGCGCGGAGCGATCAGCTGCCATCCGTTCATGGTGTCGACCGGGCCCGCCTGGCGAGCGCAGAGCACCACGTCATAGGGAAGCCCTTCGCGGTCGAAGATCTGGAACGGGATGCCCACTTCGAACGGCTGCACCCACTCCATCGCGAGCACAGCGATCCGATGGCGGGTGGACTCGCGCGGCGTGGAGGGCGAACTCATGGCAGTAATCTTATCTAAATGGGCATTCATGCCACTGGTTGCGCGGCCGACGGCCCGACACCATCGATGACATGACCGCTTCAACGATCCAGACCCGACGCCCGCACCTTCGGATCGCGCGCCGGTTGGCCCCCTCGCAGGCCCTCGCCGTGTTCGGCAGCTCGATCGATCTCACGCTCACCGGGATCGTCGGGCATCGCCTCGCCCCGACCGACGCGCTGGCGACGCTCCCGTTCAGCCTGATCGCCGTCGGCGCCCTGTCATCGACTTTCGTGGTGTCGCGGATGATCGGACGACTCGGCTACCGCAGGACGTTCGTGCTGTTCTCCGCCGCGGCAGTGGCCTCCGGATTGATCTCGGCGTGGGCGGTGCACGTGGGGTCCTTCTGGCTGTTGTGCGCGGGCACCTTCCTCATCGGCCTGTACGGCGCGGCGACGAGCTACTACCGCTATGCCGCCGCCGACACTGCTCAGGGTGCGCGCGCGGCGGCGGTCACGACGGTGCTGGCCGGCGGACTCGTCGCCGCACTGATCGGGCCGTTCCTCGCCACCTGGACCGCGAACCTCCTGCCTGTGACCTATGCGGCCAGCTATCTGCTGGTCGCGGTGTTCGGCGTGATCGCCGTGCTCTGGAACGCGATGCTCCCCGGCGAACTGGGGCGCATGAGAGCAGAGGTTCCGGCCGTGGGGTCGGGCGGGCGGTCCCGAAGGGTGCTGTGGCGTCAGCCCGTCCTGCTGGCGGGGGTGCTGACGACGGCGTTCTCCGCGGTGGCGATGAACGCGATGATGACGGCAGGACCCATCGCGGGAATGGCGATGGGCCACGGGGAGGCCTCTGCGGCGTTCGCCGTTCAGCTGCACATGGTCGGCATGTTCGCGCCCGGTTTCGTCGTGGCGCGGATCATCGACCGGATCGGCGAGAGGGCCATCACGTCCATCGGGATCGCACTGATACTGATCTCGGGCGCGGCCGCCGCCTTGAGCACCGCGGAGTGGGCCTTCCTCACGGCGATGCTGACGATCGGCGTGGGCTGGAACCTCGCCTACAGCGGAGGCAGCGCGCTGATCACCAGCGCCTACCGCGCCGAGGAACGGGGACGCGTGCAGCCGATCGCGGAAACGATCACCGGCTCGTTCCAGGTGATCGGTTCTCTCGGTGCCGGTGCGATGGCGAGCGTCGCCGGCTGGCACCTGCTCGGCCTCGGAGTCGTCGCAGCCTGCTTCCTCGTCGCCCCCACGACCGCGAAGCTCCGGCGGCGTGCCGATCCCGCCCCGGTCGGAGCCGAGACCTCGGATGTCACTCCGTGATGTACACGGCGTGGCCGATCCAGTCCGGATGCGTCAGCGCGTCGACGGCGGCGCGGCCGACCGTGTCGAAGGTGGTGCTGTAGTGCCAGCGCACGGAGAGATCGATCCGGGTGCGGTAGTCCGCCGCCCCAGTGCCCTGCACGAGACGGCCGGGGCGGATGCTGGTCCAGTCCAGCCCTGAGGCGGTCATCGCGGCATCCATCGCCATCGTGTCCTCGTTGTTGGCGCGCAGCACGCGCTGCAGGATCGGCTTCGCGATGAACCGCGCGAGCGGGTCGTCACCGGCGACGTAGGGCGCACCGGCCGAGATCGCGATCAGGCGACGGATGCCCGTGCGGTTCATCGCCTCGAGAGTCGCAGCCATCCCGTCGCGGAGGATGCGGGTGTCGGCGTCGCCCTTGACGAAGCCGAGCATCGAGATCACCGCACCCGCTCCGGTCATCGCCGCGGCGAGGGCGTCGACGTCTCGGGCATCCGCCTTCGCGACCTCGGTCGACTGCGGCGCGGACGACGGCGTGCGCACCACCGACACGACCTCGTGTCCGGCGGCGAGGGCGTGGGCGACGGCCCGCCGGCCGGATCTGCCGGATGCTCCGATGATGACGACGCGCATGTGATTCTCCTGGGGTGAGTGAACACTTACTCACTAGAATAGCCCCATGGCCGAACCCGCTCCCCCCGCCCGCGAACGCTTCCTCGACGCGGCGCTGCTCGTCATGCGCGAGCGCGGCATCGCGAACGCGACGACCAAGCTCATCGCGCAGCGGGCCGGGCTGTCCGAGGCGCTGCTGTACAAGAACTTCGATGACAAGCAGCATCTGTTCCTGTGCGTGCTCGAGGAGCGCACGCCGCGAGTGCGCTTCGATCCCGACGCCGCGGGGTCGGAGGACCTCTTCGAGTCGATCATGGCTCTGGTGGAGCAGCTGATGGCCTTCTTCACCCGCACCTTCCCGCTCGCCGCATCGGTCTTCGGCACTCCGGAGTTGCTGGCGCAGCACCGCGAGGGCGTCACCGCCCACGGCAAGGGCCCGGCCGAAGCGGTGACGGAGGTGCGCCGCTACCTCGAGGCGGAGCGCAGGGCCGGCCGCATCCGTCGCGACGCCGACACCACCGCCGCCGCGCGCACGCTCGTCGGCGCCGCGTTCCATCAGGGGTTCCTGGCCGCGTTCGAAGGCAGGGAGAACGTGCCCGCGCCGCGTCGCGTCGCCGCCGGCATCGCCGGCGTGCTGCTGCCCGCGCTCAGCCCGAAGGAGTGACGACGGTCACGGATGCAGGCCCTTGAGACAGGCGTCAGACGATGAAACGCTGACTTGCATGCGCTCGCTCTTCCCGATGCCCGGCAACCCGTGGCCGCACGACATGATGATCCGGGTCGACGATGACGCCCAGCCGCTCCTCGAACTGCTCTGGATCCGAGAGGCATACGAGCTGCGGCTCACGGGTGACCTCCCGCCTCTGCTGTGTGACCGGCCGGATGCCGGGCTGGAGCCGACTGATCGCGGGCGCTGGGAGCAGCGCTGGCCGCTGCTGTGGGACGCTGTGCTTCAGCACATCGCCACACTCGAGCCGGAGCCGCTGATGGACGAGCTGGATCGCACCTCTCCCGGCTCCCCCGAGCGTGCGAGGCTCTTGGAGCGCCTTGCCGGTCCCTCCGTGCATGACGAGTTCGGCGTCGACGCCGCGATCGGCTTCGAGTCCTGGCGAGAACAGAATCGTGCCGCATCCGATGCGCTTCGCGACCGGATGCTGCGCGAGTCGCCGGAGCACCGCGCGGTGAAGCATCTCGTCCCGGCCTGGCGGGCCGGGCTCACACAGATCATCACGATCCCGTGCCGCGGCGATCACACCCGTTCCGTCGGCCCGCGCGCGCTGTTGATCACAGACGAGACCCGCGCTGATCCCCGCCGGTTCGCCGGCGCGTTGGACCTGTTCCTCAGCTGACGACGGTCACGGATGCAGGCACCCCGGACGCCTGCAGGCCGGCGCGCCGGCGAATCCGCCTGCATCCGTCGCTTGTGCCTGCATCCGTGCCGGATCGGATGCCGCAGAAGGATGCCGTAACGCACGACGCCCCGCACCGGCGAACCGGGCGGGGCGTCGTGCGACCAGGGACTCAGCCCACGCGGATGAGCTTCTTGTTCACGAACTCGTCCGCGGCGAGGTGGCCCAGCTCGCGGGCGGTGCCGCTGCGCTTGATGCCGCCGAAGGGCAGCTCGGGGCTGTCCGCCAGCACGAGGTTCACGTAGACCATGCCGGCCTCGATCTTGTCGGCCACGCGCTCCGCCTGTGCGGCATCCGTCGTGAACACGTACGAGCCGAGACCGAACGA
>JAITUD010000243.1 GCA_031286555.1 Microbacterium sp.
GTGGTGCAGTCGATCCTCGCCGCCGAGGTGGGGTATCAGGACCTGGCGCTCGAGTACTTCCGCGAGGCGCTCTACGTCGACCTGCACGACCTGCACAACAACGCCACAGACGGCGTGCACGTCGCGTCGGCCGGCGGAGTCTGGTCGGCGCTGGTCAGCGGCTTCGGCGGCATGCGCGATTACTCGGGAGAGCTGAGCTTCGACCCGCGCCTGCCCGCGGAGTGGCCGTCGCTGGAGTTCCCGCTGCAGTGGCGCGGATCGTCGCTGCGCGTGACCATCACGCGCGGGGAGCTGCGGATGCGGGTGCTGTCGGGAGACCCCGTGTCGTTCACCGTGCGGGGCGCGGCGCACACCGCGTCGGTGGGTTCGGATGCCGTGGTGCTGCTCGCCGGCCAGGGCCCCGTGCGCCCCGGGCGCCCGACGCTGCGCCAGTTCGCCGACGCCCGCCGCGAGGACGGCACGCTGATGTCGCCGACGGTCCCCGTGACCACGACGATCCCGGTGCTCGAGGTCGACTGACCGCCCGGATCGGGCCGAGCATCGTCGACACCCCGGGGTCTCAGGGGACGGCCGCGTCGATCGGGCATCGGGGCGGACCGAGTGTCCGAAGCACACCGTAGGCTGTTCTGGTGACCACAGCCCTCTACCGCCGCTACCGGCCCGAGAACTTCGGGGAGATGATCGGTCAGTCCCAGGTGACCGACCCGCTCATGACCGCCCTGCGCGGCGACAGGGTGGGTCACGCCTACCTGTTCTCCGGTCCGCGCGGGTGTGGAAAGACCACGTCCGCCCGCATCCTGGCGCGCTGCCTGAACTGCGCCGAGGGCCCGACCGACACCCCTTGCGGCGTCTGCCCGAGCTGTGTCGAGCTTTCGCGCAACGGCGGCGGCTCGCTCGACGTCGTCGAGATCGACGCCGCCAGCCACAACGGCGTCGACGACGCTCGCGATCTGCGTGAGCGCGCGACCTTCGCGCCCAGCCGCGACCGGTACAAGATCTTCATCCTCGACGAGGCGCACATGGTCACGCCGCAGGGCTTCAACGCCCTGCTCAAGCTCGTCGAAGAGCCTCCGGAGCACGTGAAGTTCATCTTCGCGACGACCGAGCCCGAGAAGGTGCTCGGCACCATCCGCTCCCGCACGCACCACTACCCGTTCCGGCTGGTGCCGCCCGCAGCCATGCTCGAATACGTCGAGAAGCTCTGCGCCGAGGAGGGCGTGCAGGTCGAGGAGGGCGTGCTCGCGCTCGCCGTCCGCGCCGGCGGCGGGTCGCCCCGTGACACGCTGTCGCTGCTCGACCAGCTGATCGCAGGTTCCGAGAACGGCAACGTCACTTACGCGCGCGCCGTGGCACTGCTCGGCTACACGCACGCCGAACTGCTCGACGAGATCGTCGACGCGCTCGCCGCGGGCGACGCGGCCGCGGCGTTCCCCGCCGTCGACCGTGTGGTGCAGACCGGACAGGACCCGCGGCGCTTCGTCGACGACCTGCTCGAGCGGCTCCGCGACCTCATCGTGATCGCCGCCGTCGGCGACGGCGCATCCGCCGTGCTGCGAGGCATCCCGGCAGACGAACTGCAGCGGATGCAGGCACAGGCCGTCGCCTTCGGCTCGGCGCGGCTCTCCCGCACGGCGGATGTCGTCAGCCAGGCGCTCGACGACATGACCGGCGCGACCTCGCCCAGGCTGCACCTCGAGCTGATGGTGGCCCGCGTGCTCGCCGGCGCCGGCGGGGGTGCGACTGTCGCTCCCGTGGCTGCTGCAACCGCCGTGGCTGCTGCGCCGGCTCCCGCTGCGCCCGCACCCACCGCGCCGGCACCGGTCGCTGCTCCCGCTCCTGCACCGGCCGCCGAGCGAGCGACGAAGGAGCGAGACAACGCGCTCTCAGCATCCTCGGAGCCCGCAGCCCCGACTCCCGCGTCGATGCCCGAGACGACGGTTGCAGAGACGTCGGATCCCGTCGTCTCGTCTGCGCCTCGTTCCTCGGCTCCGCTCAATGACCAGCAAGAGGATGCGCCGGCGGTCGAGCGAGCGACGAAGGAGCGTGACGAAACGCCTTCGACCCCTTCGGAACCCGCAGCGCCTGCCCCGGCCGCTTCCGGCCCGGTCACCTTCGAGCGGGTCACGGCGGAGTGGCCCGCGGTCCTCGACAGGCTCGCGACGATCAACCGCAACGCGTGGCTGCTCGTCACGGGCGTGCAGCCGCTGGCCTTCGCCGATGAGGTGCTCACCCTGGGCTTCGCGGCACCGTCCGACGTCACGAGGTTCAAGGGACCGACCCCCGGCCCCGGCCCCTCAGACCACCTGCGCACCGCGATCGAGCAGCAGCTCGGAGTGCGCGTGAAGTACCGTCCCGCTCCGCTCCCCGCCGGCGGCAGCAACCCCGGCGGGGGAGCGCGCTCCGCGCAGGACGGTCCGGCTGAGGGCGGAGCATCCGCTCCCGCCGAGCCGGCACCGGCCGACCCTGCGCCGGCGCGCGCCGAGCCCCAGGGCGACACCGCGCCCGCCTCGGGCTGGGCGACTCCCGGCGTGCCGCAGGCCAGCGCGCCCGAGTCGGTCGCCGCGCCCGCTGCAGCACCGCAGCCGGCACCCGCAGGACCGCAGTCCACGGCATCGCAGCGGTCCGCTCCGGCGGCACCGAAGCAGTCCGCAC
>JAITUD010000253.1 GCA_031286555.1 Microbacterium sp.
CCGCCGAGGATGCCGCACCAGAAGCTGCGTGCGGCGATCTTCAGCGGCGGTCGCGTGGCGATCGCGGCCACGATCGTGACCAGGATGCCGGCGAGCACGTAGACCGGCTGCGCGAACACCCAGGCCAGCGGCACGAAGTGGATGCCGACGACGGCGAGGATCAGCGGTGCGATCAGGTCGGAGCGCTTGCGTCGCGTCGCGATGATCGACAGCACGATCATGACGATCACCTCGACCCAGAACACCACGACGTAGGCGATGAAGGCCGGCCCGCCCACCTCGATCGCCGTCGGGCCGCTCCAGTTGCGGATCGCGGCGGGCAGGCTCAGACCGACGAGCGCGATGCCGCCGAGGCCGATCACTGCGAGCAGCACCCGCCAGATCACCTGCTTCGGCGGACGCTCCTGCGCCCAGCCCGCCCAGATGAACGCCGCCATCCCGAAGATCACTCCGGTCATGAGCAGGTCGCGGGGGAACTCCGTCGCGATCATTTCGACCTCCTGTCCCCCGACACCCTATGGGACGGGCGGGGCTCAATGATGGTCCATGCCCTTCATCTGCGGCATCCCCACCTCGTTCTCCTGGCCGGGACGGATGACGACGAACTGGCCCATCATGCCCTTGTCCTCGTGCCGCAGCATGTGGCAGTGGTACATGTACGGCATGGTCGGGTCGGCGTAGTCCTCGAACCGGAGCAGCAGCCGATAGCGCACGTTCGGCTTCAGGTAGACGGTGTCCTTCGGGCCGGCGAGCTCGGCCGGCGGCGCCTTGCCGTCGATGGTCAGGATGCGGAACTGCACGTCGTGCACGTGGAAGCTGTGCGGCACGGGCTGCCCGCTGGTGACCTCCCACACCTCGGTGTCGCCCACGTACGCGATCTCGTCGATGCGCGACATGTCCATCGACTTGCCGTTGATCTGGTCGTCAGCCAGCACGAACCTGCGCGTGACCGAGGCATCGGATTCCCGCGGCCTGTCGGCCTCCGCGGTCGGCTCCCAGGACGGCTTCGGCGAGGGCGTCAGTGCCTTGGCCGCGCGGAACTCCAGCACGTCGAAGGCATCGTTGCCCCCTGCCGTCCCCGGCACGACGACGCCGCCGAGATCGGTCTTCACCGACCTGAGCCGCACGGTCTCCCCCGGCCGGAACGCGACCACGACCTCGGCCCGCTCGCCCGGCGCGAGCCGGAGCCGATCCAGCTCGAGCGGCTTGTCGAGCAGGCCGCCGTCGCTCGCGATCATCGTCATCGACCGGTCCTCGAACGCGAACGTGAAGGTCCGCCCCGTCGAGCCGTTCAGCAGACGCAGCCGCACCCGCTCGGTCGTGACCCGGCGATAGGCGCCCGGGGTGCCGTTCACGAGGATCGTGTTCCCGAGGATCCCCACCTCGGAGCCGCCGTCCATGCTCAGCCTCCCGTCCCGGAACTGCTTGTCCTGCACGATGAGCGGCAGGTCGTCGACCCCGTACTGCTTCGGCAGAGCCGCCGCGAGGCTCTGCTCGTCGTCCAGCAGGAACATGCCGGCGAGTCCGCGGTACACATGGGACTCCGTCTCGCCGTGCGGATGCGGGTGGTACCAGAGGGTCGCCGCGGGCTGATCGATCCGCCAGGTGGGCCGCCAGGTCTTCCCCGGGGCCACCATCTGGTGCGGGCCTCCGTCCATCGCCGCGGGCAGGTGCATGCCGTGCCAGTGCACGCTGGTCGGCTCGGAGAGCTCGTTGTCGACGTCGACCGCCACCTGTTCGCCGCGCTGGGCGCGGAGCGTCGGGCCGAGGAGAGAACCGTTGAAGCCCCAGGTCTCCGAAGTGCCGATGCCGGGGAAGTCCGTCTCGCCCTCCTGGGCGGTGAGGTGGAAGGTGCGCACGCCGTCCTGGACGGTGGACTCGGCGAGCGGAGGGATGGCGAGTTCGTTCACGAACTCCTGCGCGGTGATCGGAGATGTGGTGAAGCTGTCGCATGCGGTGAGTGCGGTCACGGCGACGGCCGCGACGGCCAGTGCGCCCACGAGCCTTCTCGTCCTGGTCATCGCCGACCCCTGATCTTCTGGATCGCGAGGGCCAGGAGACCGGCGATCAGGCCGAGGAGAGCGTCGATCGCGAGCATGATCGGAGTGCCCCATCCGTCGAGCCCGTTGCGGCCACCGGTCACGAGACCGAAGACCGTGATGATCATGCCGTAGCCGATCCCCACGAGCGTCAGGGTGAGCACGGGCCGGCGCACACGGGCGAAGCCGACGACGCCGATCCAGGCCACAGCGATCAGTCCGATGATCGTGAAGGCCCGCGGAGCACCCTCGCCGATGCTGAGCAGCCCGGTGAGGGGCCAGAGCAGCGCCAGGGAGGAGAGCCCGAGGACGAGCAGCCACGGGATCCCGGGTGAGCGGGAGGCCTGCGACTCGACGTCGGTGCCGGTGATGGACGGGGGCTGGGTGAGATCTGAATCGTTCATGTCTCCCCGCTCCGCCGGATCGTCCCAGCGCACATCGGCCCGCGGTCGTCTCCGTCCTCGACGCGGATCGACTCCTCAGCAGAGCCCCGATCGCCTCGGAGCGACAGGGCGATCCACCGGAATCGA
>JAITUD010000291.1 GCA_031286555.1 Microbacterium sp.
CATGTCGACGAACTTCTGGCGCAACTCGTCGTTGGTGTGGGTCTTGATGCCCCAGGCCATCGACTGCGCCGTGTTCGGTGAGGAGTCGTCGGGCGGGCCGAACATCATCAGCGACGGCCACCAGAACCGGTTCACCGACTCCTGCACCAGTTCACGCTGGGCGTCGGTGCCGCGCATCATCGTCATGAGCAGCTCGTAGCCCTGCCTCTGGTGGAACGACTCCTCCTTGCAGATGCGGATCATCGCGCGTCCATAGGGACCGAACGAGGTGCGGCACAGCGGCACCTGATTGCAGATCGCGGCGCCGTCGACCAGCCAGCCGATCGTTCCGACGTCGGTGTAGGACAGCGTCGGGTAGTTGAAGATCGACGAGTACTTCTGCCTGCCGGCGATGAGGTTCTCCGTTAGCTCGTTCCGCGAGACCCCGAGGGTCTCCGTCGCGGAGTACAGGTACAGTCCGTGGCCTGCCTCGTCCTGCACCTTGGCGAGCAGGATCGCCTTGCGCCGCAGCGAGGGCGCGCGGCCGATCCAGTTGCCCTCCGGCTGCATCCCGATGATCTCGGAGTGCGCATGCTGGGCCACCTGGCGGACCAGGGTCTTGCGGTACGCCTCGGGCATCCAGTCGCGCGGCTCGATGCGGTCGCGACGCGCGACGATCTCCTCGAAGCGCCGTTCGAGCTCCAGGTCGTCCTCGACCTTCATACTGCACCTCCGTCGGAGCATCCGGCCTATTTACTGACCGACCGTTCTGTACTACTCTGACACACGGATGCGGGTGGCGCAATGCTCCCGCGCGCCCTCGACGACGAGGAGAGGAAACCCCGTGAGCCCACTTCTGGAGAGCTACGCCGCCGGCGTCTGGTTCCGCGCGGACGATGAAGGCGCACCCCTGCTCGACGCGGCCACCGGCGAGGAGATCGCCCGCATCTCGAGCTCCGGTCTAGACACCGCAGCGATGGTCGATCACGCCCGTCTCATCGGTGGCCCCGCCATCCGTCCGCTGACGTTCCACGAGCGGGCGACCATGCTCAAGGAGCTCGCGCTGATGCTGAATCAGCACAGAGACGAGTTCTATGCGCTGTCCGCGCGCACCGGCGCGACGACGCGCGATTCGGCGGTGGACATCGACGGCGGCATCGGCACGATGTTCTCCTACGCGAGCAAGGGCAAGCGCGAGCTGCCGAACGACGTCGTGTACCTGGACGGCTCCGTCGAGCAGCTCGGTCGTGCCGGCACGTTCCTCGGCCAGCACGTGTACACCTCACGGCCCGGCGTGGCGGTGCAGATCAACGCCTTCAACTTCCCGGTGTGGGGCATGCTCGAGAAGCTCGCCCCGGCGTTCCTCGCGGGGCTCCCCACGATCGTCAAGCCGGCGAGCCAGACGGCCTACCTCACCGAGGCCGTCGTTCGCAGGATCGTCGAGTCCGGCATCCTGCCCGAGGGCGCGCTGCAGCTGATCTCGGGCGGCGTCGGAGACCTGCTCGCGATGCTCGACGCACAGGACTCGGTGTCGTTCACCGGCTCCGCCGCGACCGCCGACCTGCTTCGCCGCGACCCCGCCGTGCAGGACCGTGGCGTGCGACTGCAGGTCGAGGCCGACTCCCTGAACGCCTCCGTGCTGGGCACGGACGTCTCCGAGGAGGACCCCGAGTTCGACCTGTTCGTCAAGGGCGTCGTCACCGAGATGACGGTGAAGGCCGGCCAGAAGTGCACCGCGATCCGGCGGGCGATCGTGCCGGAGGCGATGGCGGATGCCGTGATCACGGCCGTGTCCGCCCGCCTGGCGCGCACCGTCGTCGGCGACCCGACCGACGACACGGTGCGCATGGGCGCGCTGGCCAGTCTCGCGCAGCGCGAGGAGGTGCGCCGGGCGGTCGCGACCCTGCGCCGCAGCTCGGATCTCGTCTTCGGCGACCCCGATCACGTCGAGGTCGTCGGAGCGGATGCCGCGGACGGCGCCTTCCTGTCGCCGATCCTGCTCCGCGCGCATGATGGTGCCTCCGAGCCGCACGACGTCGAGCCGTTCGGCCCGGTGAGCACGGTGATCACCTACCGCACCGTCGAAGAGGCCATAGGTCTGACAGCCCGCGGGCGCGGCAGTCTGGTGGCATCCGTCGTCACCCACGACCCGGCCTTCGCGCGCGAGATCGTGCTGGGTCTCGCGCCCTGGCACGGCCGAGTGCTGGTGCTGGATCGCGACGACGCGGCCGAGTCGACCGGGCACGGCAGCCCGCTGCCGATGCTCGTGCACGGCGGCCCAGGTCGCGCCGGCGGCGGCGAGGAGCTCGGCGGCATCCGCGGGGTGCTGCACCACATGCAGCGCACCGCGGTGCAGGCCTCCCCCGACATGATGACTGCGATCACCGGACGCTGGACCACCGGTTCCGCGCGCCGCGTGGAGGACGTGCATCCGTTCCGGAAGAGCCTGCGCGAGCTGCGCATCGGCGACAGCATCGTTTCGGAGCCGCGCACGGTCACGCTCGCCGACATCGACCACTTCGCCGATTTCACCGGCGACCGGTTCTACGCGCACACCGACCCGGAAGCCGCGGCGAAGAACCCGCTGTTCGGCGGCATCGTCGCGCACGGCTATCTCGTGGTCTCGCTGGCTGCCGGGCTCTTCGTCGATCCTGATCCGGGTCCCGTGCTCGCGAACTTCGGCGTCGACGGGCTGCGCTTCCTCACTCCGGTGAAGGCCGATGACGCGATCCGCGTGACACTGACGGTCAAGCAGATCACGCCGCGCAGCTCGGCCGACTACGGCGAGGTGCGCTGGGACGCGGTCGTCGTCAACCAGGACGACGAGCCGGTCGCGACCTACGACGTGCTCACGCTGGTGGCGAAGGAGTGGCCGCCCGCGGAGTGACGCGGACGGCCCTGTCGGCTCAGCGCTTCGGACGCTCGTCGACGAGCCGCCGCGCCTTGCCGGCGGAGCGCTCGACCTCGCCCGGCGCGCGCACGTCGACGACGACCGTCACGCCGATGCGGTCCTTGATCAGGTGGCGCAGCCGTTCCGCGGCATCCGAAGCGGTGTCCACGGCTCCCTCTCTCGGCTCGACGAGCACCGTCAGCTCGTCGAGCTGACCCGGGCGCGTGAGCACGCACTGGAAGTGCGGTGCGAGCGCGGGCGTCTGCAGGATGAGCTCTTCGATCTGGGTCGGGAACAGGTTCACGCCACGCAGGATGATCATGTCGTCGGTGCGACCGGTGATCTTCTCGATGCGGCGCATCGAGCGCGCGGTGCCCGGTAGCAGCCGGGTCAGATCGCGGGTGCGGTAGCGGATGATGGGCATCGCCTGCTTGGTGAGCGAGGTGAACACCAGCTCGCCCTCCTCGCCGTCAGGCACCGGCTGCATCGTGACGGGGTCGACGATCTCAGGATAGAAGTGGTCCTCCCAGACGGTCAGCCCGTCCTTGGTCTCCACGCACTCGCTGGCCACACCGGGGCCGATCACTTCGGAGAGCCCGTAGATGTCGACCGCGTGCATGTCGAGACGTGCCTCCATCTCGCGGCGCATGTCGTTGGTCCACGGCTCGGCGCCGAAGATGCCGACCTTCAGCGAGGTCGACCGCGGGTCGATGCCCTGGCGCTCCATCTCGTCGATGATCGAGAGCATGTACGACGGCGTCACCATGATGATGTCGGGCTGGAAGTCCTGGATCAGCTGCACCTGCCGCTCGGTCTGTCCGCCCGAGACCGGCACCACCAGGCATCCGAGCTTCTCGGCGCCGTAGTGCGCGCCCAGCCCGCCTGTGAACAGACCGTAGCCGTACGCGTTGTGCAGGATGTCGCCCGCCCTGCCGCCGGCGGCACGGATGCTTCGGGCGACGACCGTCGCCCAGACGTCGAGGTCGTCCCTGGGGTAGCCGACGACCGTCGGGCGGCCGGTGGTGCCGGAGGAGGCGTGCACGCGCACGACCTGGTCTCGGGGCACCGCAAACATGCCGAAGGGGTAGTTCTCGCGCAGGTCGGACTTCGCGGTGAACGGGAATCGGGCGAGGTCGTCGAGCGTCTCGAGATCCTCGGGACGAACGCCGGCGGCGTCGAAGGCTGCACGGTAGTGCGGCACGTTCCGATACGCGTGCTCGAGCGTCCAGCTCAGGCGCTCCAGCTGCAGCGCGCGCAGTTCGTCTGTGGAAGCGGTCTCGATCGGGTCGAGATCGCCGGGGTGCGGTGACAGATCCTGCATGTCCACGTCCTTGTGCTCACGCTCGCCATCGGCCATTTCCTGACCGACCGTTCAGCACGTTACGCCAGGACGCCGTCCGCGTCCAGCGCGGCGATCACGTGTGTCGGATGATGGCGAGCACCATGCCCACGGGGATGCTGACGGCAAGCAGCGCGAGCAGCAGGCGATAACCGGTCAGCAGCATCCGATCCCGGTTGATCGGCGTTCTCAGGGCGGCGAGGAACGCCAGCACCAGCGCGGCGATCAGCGCCGCCGAGCCCGCGAAGACCCCGACGGGCGAGGCGAGGAGCGTGCCGAGGACGACCGCGGCGTTGCCGATGTTCCACAGCACAAACTGCCACCACGCGGCGCCGGCGCCTCCGCCCCACCGGCGCAGCGCCAGCCCCATCGCCACCTGGGCGACGCCGGCGACCAGCACGAGGTAGGCGGACGCCCAGCTGCCCTTCTCCAGTTCGAGCGGGCCCGTCACGGCCGCGATCAGGCCTCCAAGGACGACCATCACGACACCTACGACGCGCAGCCCCAGCCCCGCATCCGGCCGCCCGCGCTCACCCTTCTGCACGCTGTTCACCCGATTCATTCGAGGAAGTCGAGCCAGAGCGTCGCGCCGACGTCTGCCAGGCGGCGCAGCGTGGACGAACTGATCGTCTCCGCCCCGTGAGGGAACGTGATGAACAGGCGTGTGAACACTTCTTCCGAGCGGAGGAGGTCCACGGGCGCCCCGGCGAGGCGATCGATGAGCGTGAGTATCGCCCGATCAAGTTCCTCCGCTCTTTGAGCGGAGTCCTTCTCCTCAAAGGAGATCGTTCCCAGCTGGTACCAGTGCGAGCCATCCGTCACCCGCCCAGAGAACGTCTCATAGGCGGCCAGCTCCGTAATAGGCACCGCATGGACCACGGTCAGACTCACGATCACGTAGCCGTCAGCGCTGTCGTCGACCTTCTTGTGCACACCGAGAGCCTGGCACGGCCGGCCGACGGACACCACCTCAGGCGATCATGTCCTTCACCATGGGCACGACCTTCTCGCCGTAGAGCTCGATCGAGCGCTGGTGGGCGGCGTGCTGCACAGGCTGGTCGTACTTGAAGTCGAAGCGGTCGACCTTCAGCACCTGCAGGGTCGCCGCGATCTTCCGTGCGACCGTCTCCGGCGACCCGACGTACAGCGCGCCGGTCTCGATCTCGCGCTCGAAGTCGCCGACGGCGGGCGGCGGCCAACCGCGCTCCTGGCCCATCCGGGTGCGCATCGCGAACCAGCCGTCGCGTACGAGAGCGTGCGCCTTCTCGTCGGTCTCGGCGACCAGGCCCGGCGAGTGCACCGCAACAGGCTGCCGCTCCACCCCGAACTGGTCCTGCGCGCGCTCGAACAGGTCGATGTACGGCGCGAACCGCGCCGCCGGTCCGCCGATGATCGCCAGGAACAGG
>JAITUD010000342.1 GCA_031286555.1 Microbacterium sp.
GCGCCGAGGAGGACGACGGTGCGACTCGTGCGCTCGTCGAGACCTGCACCCGCGAGGGCGGCGATGCCGCGGGCCACGGCCTCGGCGATCAGCACGAGGCCCAGGGCCCGCAGCGCGGCGAGCAGACCGAGGCCGTACAGGTCGCCGCGCGGCGCGGAATCCAGGTCGGGGCGCTGCGCGGGCGCCGCGGCAGCCGAGCGTCGGGCTTCACTCACCCAGGGATCATTCACGGCCGGCTGTCGACTCACCCCATAATTCTACGCTCCGTAGAAGTGCTCTTGCGCAGGGCGTGGACGACGGTGGGGCACGGTGCGAGGATCGGACCATGGCCGATGAACACACCGCCGAGCGATACCGCACACGTCTGCTGAGCACGGAGACCTGGGACGACTTCGCGACGCTCGTCGAGGCGAACAACGGCGTGTGGGGCGGCTGCTGGTGCATGGGCTTCCATCCGCAGGGCCTCGATGAGCAGACCCGCGGCGCGAACCGGGCGAACAAGCAGGAGCTCGTGCGCAAGGGAGCCGTGCACCAGATGCTCGTCTACGACGGCGACGAGTGCGTCGGCTGGTGCCAGTTCGGCAGGCCGGCCGAGATCGCCCGCATCAAGAACCAGAAGACCTACGAGAGCGGGCTCGTCGACCTGCCGGACTGGCGGATCGGGTGCATCTTCACCGGCAGCAGACACCGCCGCGCCGGCGTCGCCCGCACGGCCGTGGCCGGAGCCCTCGCCGCGATCGTGGATGCCGGCGGCGGCATCGTGGAGGCCTACCCCGAACAGGAGGCGGAGCGCGCTCCGCAGCGCGGCGCCTACTTCCACACCGGACCGGAGAGTCTGTTCGAGGAGTTCGGCTTCACGCGCGATCGTCGGATCGCGAAGTGGCGCTGGGTGATGCGCGCGACCGTGGGACCGCCCTCGGCCGTCAGCGCGTCGCCGCCGGAAAGACCTGGAACCGCGCCCGGTAGTCGGACGGCGTGACGCCGAGCCGGCGGCGGAACGCCCTGGTCAGTGTGTCGACGGTGCCGAAGCCGCAGTCGGCCGCGACGCGCTGCAGCGTGTCGTCCCCGGTCTCGAGCAGGCTCCGCGCCACCTCGACGCGCGCGGACTCGACGTAGGCCGCGGGCGTCATGCCCAGCTCGGTCTTGAAGATGCGCGTGAGCTGGCGATCGCTCACGTGCGCCCTCGCCGCGAGTTCGGGCACGGTGAGCGACCGCCCGATGTGGGTGGCGATGTGGTGCCGCAGCTCATCGATGCGCGGCGTGCTGGACGCGGTGCTCAGCGAGACGCTGAACTGGCTCTGCCCACTGGGCCGCTTCATGTACATGACGAGCTGCCGCGCGACGCGCTGTGCACTGTCCTGCCCGAAGTCCTCCGCGACGAGAGCCAGGCTGAGGTCCAGGCAGGCGGTCAGCCCGGCCCCGGTCCAGATGCCGCCCTCCCGGATGAAGATCGGGTCGGCGTCGACGGTCACGGCAGGATGCTCGGCGGCGAGCTGCGCGGCCGTCGACCAGTGCGTCGTCGCGCGCAGGCCGTCCAGCAGACCGGCAGCGGCGAGCACGTGCGCGCCCACGCACACGGATGCCACGCGTCGAGTGTCCGGTGCCAGCATCCGCACCCGCCGCACGATCGCCGGATCGACCACCGCGCGCACGCCATCCGCGTCGCGCGTGACGGCGCCGGGGACGATGAGCGTGTCGACGCGGCGGCCGGAGATCTCGTCGAACGTGGCATCCGGCAGCACGCGCACGCCGGCGGATGTGACCACAGGAGCCATGGTCTCGGCGACCAGCAGAAGCTCGTACCCGGTGGACTCGCTCATCTCGCGCTCCAGCAGCGAGAAGACCTCTGCCGGCCCGGTGACATCGAGCAGGTCGACGCCGTCGAACACGGTGACGACGATCAGGCGGCGGATCATGGGCACTCCCTGGGATGTCTGTTTCTGCGGCTTGCATGACATTGCCGACATGCCTCGCCGCTCCTAGCGTAGAACGTGCCCCGCGATCGGGGCTCCTCCACTCGAAAGGACCTCACGATGGCCACTCCCCTGCGCGAACTCGACGGTCACCAGGACACCCCGACGACGCTCGCCGACTCGACCGTGATCCTCGTCGACTACCAGAACACCTACACCCGGGGCGTGATGGAGCTCGAGGGCTGGTCCGAGGCCCTGGATGCTGCCGCGGCGCTGCTCGAGCGCGCACGACGCGAGGGCGCGAAGGTCGTCCACGTCCAGCACGACGGCGGCGAGGGCAGCCCCTACGACATCCGCGCCGACATCGGGCGGATCCACGCACGCGTCGCCCCGCTCGAGGGCGAGCCGGTGGTCGTCAAGTCCGCGCCGAACGGCTTCGTCGGCACCGACCTGGGCGACCGCGTCGACGCCGCCGGCAACGCGGACGTCATCGTCGTCGGCTTCATGACGCACATGTGCGTCACGTTCACGTCGGAGGGCGCGTTCCTGCGCGGCAACCGCGTCACGGTCGTCGCGGACGCCTGCGCGACGAGGGCGCTGCCGTCCGCCGCGGGAGACGTGACCGCCGCCGGCCTGCACCGCGCGGCGCTGGCGACCATCGGCGACGCCTACGCCCAGGTCGTGCCGAACGCCGACGCGCTGCGCTGATCCGCCCTCAGGGAACGAGCACCGCGCGTCCTTGGACCCGTCCGTGGTGCAGGTCGTCGAACGCCTGCACCGCGTCATCCAACGAGTAGCGCACGACCTCGACACCGATCCGGCCCGCGCGCGCGAGGGCGACGGCCTGGCGCATGTCTGAGCGCGTGCCACCGTATGCCCGCTCGATGCTGACGCCCCAGGGCAGCGCGGTGCCGCTCCCGGCGACGTAGGGGAAGGATCCGTTCCCGAGGCCGACGAATCGGATGGCGCCGCCGCCTCGGACCACCGCGACGGCGAGATCCACGGTCGGCTGCACGCCGACGAAGTCGAACACCACGTCAGCGCCGATGCCGCCGGTCTCGGCCAGGATCCGCGCTGCCGCATCGCCGTCGCTCGGGATCGCGAGATCGGCCCCGTGCTCGCGCGCGAACGCGAGCTTCTCCGCATCGGTGTCGAGCGCGATGATGCGGGCTCCGGTGGTCGCGGCGAGGATCTGCAGGGCCATGTGCCCGAGGCCGCCGAGGCCGATCGTCACCACGGTCGCGTCGCCGACAAGGCGGTCCCTAACGGTGTTGATCGCGTGCATCGGAGTGAGGGCAGCGTCGGCGAGCGGCGCAGCGGCGACCAGGTCGAGATCGCCGATCGGGTCGAGATGGCGCGCCTTCACGGCGATGTAGTCGGCCATCCCGCCAGGGGTGCCGATGCCGGGCGAGAGCGGCGCGAGAGCCTCGCGCGGGTAGGCGACCTCGCACTGGTTGTCCCGGCCGGCCAGGCACTCGCGGCACTGGCCGCAGGAGAGGATCAGGGCGACCAGCGCCCTGTCGCCCACCTGCCAGCCGTGCACGTCGTCGCCCAGACGTTCGACGGTCCCGGAGACCTCGTGTCCCAGCGTGCCGCCGATGAGCGGGTTCTCATCCCCCATCCCGATGATCGCGATGTCGGAGTGGCAGAGACCGGCGCCGCCCACCTTCAGCAGCACCTCGTCGGCCTGGATCTCCGGCACCGGCTTGTCCAGGATCTCGACGGTGTCGTTCCTCACATAGGTCACAGCGCGCACGGCGGCCTCCTCCTTCTGGCCGCGAGCTCACGGCCGCAGATCGAACGGGGGCGAAGTTGCCGCCCGCTCTGAGGCTACGCCGCACCGCCGACCCCGCGCCAGGAAGCCGATAGGCTCGCCGGCATGGAAGAGGGCGAAGTGCTGCTGTGCTGTCTGCTGTGGGCGGTGGACGGTCGATCGGCGGAACTGACCGCCTACGAGGATGCGGTGCTCGCTCTCGTCCCCGAGCACGGCGGCGAGGTCGTGCAGCGTGCCTCAGGGAACGGCTCGGGAGAGCATCCTGACGAGGTGCAGCTGTACCGGTTCCCCTCGCAGTCCGCGCTGGAGTCGTACCTGTCCGACCCCCGCCGGACCGCGCTCGCCGCCCAGCGGGATGCCGCGGTCGCGCGCACGGAACTGTTCCCGGTGCGGTTCCGCTGATCGGATTCCGCGCGTAGCGTGGCCGCCATGGCAATCGTGCGCATGGACAACGTGGGGATCGTCGTGGACGACCTCGACGCGGCCGTCGAGTTCTTCACCGTGCTCGGCATGGAGCTGGAGGGCCGGCAGTCGATAGAGGGCGACTGGGCCGAGCGGGTCGTGGGCCTGCGCGGCATGAGGTCGGAGATCGCGATGATGCGCATCCCCGGCGCATCCGGCAAGCTCGAGCTCGCCACGTACCACGCGCCGGGCCTGCTCGGCGGGGAGCCCGCGATCCCGAACACGCTCGGCTTCCACCGGGTCATGTTCGCCGTGGACGACCTCGATGAGACGATCGCCCGCCTGCAGCCGCTCGGGGGCGAGGTGCTCGACGACGTCGTCGATTATCGGGGCCTGGTGCGGCTGTGCTACTTCCGCGGCCCCGGAGGCATCGTCATCGGCCTCGCCGAGGACGCCTCGTGACCGCGCGGCGCGCCGCGACGGGCGCAGGCAGCTTCTGGACGGCGTTCGGCGGCGGAGTCTTCGGCGCGAACAGCGTGCCGCACCTGGTGACGGCTGCCAGGCGCGGGCGCCTGCTCACCCCGTACGGCGGCCAGGACTCCGGCCCGGTGGCGAACCTCGCATGGGGAGCGACGAACCTCGCCGCCGCCGCGCTGCTGACGGCCCGCGCCCTGAGGACGGGCGACGCGAGGCGAGCCGTGCTCCCCCTCCTCCTCGGCGCCGCCGCCTTCGGAGGATGGGCGCTGCTCTACGAGAAGGTGCTCTCGAAGCGGGGCGCCTGAGCGCTCAGCCCTCACGGCGGCGCAGCACGCCGTCATGCAGGTCGAGCACACGGTCCGCGCGGGCGATCATCGCCGGGTCGTGGGTCGCGACGATCGCCGCCGTGCCGCGATGATGCACGAGGCTGGCGATGAGGTCCATGATCTGCGCGCCCGTCTCGCTGTCCAGCTGCGCGGTCGGCTCGTCCGCGAGCAGGATGCCCGGCGTCATCACCAGCGCCCTGGCGATGCCGACGCGCTGCTGCTGCCCGCCGGACAGCTCCCCCGGTCGCTGCCGGGCGTGGTCCTCGAGGCCGACGTCGCGCAGCGCCTCCACCACGCGGCGGTCACGCTCGGCGGGATCCGTGCGGCGGATGCGCAGCGGCACCTCCACGTTCTCCGCGGCGGAGAGCACCGGGATCAGGCCCGAGGTCTGGAAGATCGATGCGATGCGCGCACCGCGCAGTGCGGCGACGTCGGTGCCCGGATCGGCGAGGTCGACGCCGTCCACGAGCACCCGCCCCGAGGTCGGCCTGTCCAGGCCGCCGAGCATCGTCAGCAGGGTGGTCTTGCCCGCCCCCGAGCGCCCCGCCACGACCACCAGCTCCCCCGCGGCGATGGACAGATCGGCCTCGCGAACCGCCGTCACGTCGCCGCCAGGACTCGGGAACACCCGGGACAGCGACTCGGCCTGCAGCACGGTGCTCATCACGCGTCCTCCCCCTGGTCGTGGGGCGTTCGATCGTCCTGCCCCGGCGCCACCCGAACATGATCGGGTTCGAGGGTGAGCTTCACGCGCTCGCGCAGGTCGAGCGCCGAGACGAAGTCGACCGGCAGCTGCATGCGCCCGGCACGGTCGAGAACCGCGTACTCCTGCGCCATGCGCACAGAGCGCCCCTCTTCGTCCGTCCCGGTGCGGCGCAGCGTCTCGGTCGAGGTGCGGCCGTCGCGGATCCGCACCGTGCGCTCCACGTGCTCGGTCACCCCGACGTCGTGCGTGACGATGAGCGT
>JAITUD010000345.1 GCA_031286555.1 Microbacterium sp.
CCGGGCATCGGCAGGTGCTCGTACTGCGTGGTCGCGAGTCCCGCCTGGATCTCGAAGTAGTCCCCGGTCTCGCCGCCGAGCCAGTCGCACCAGCGCCGCCCGCCCGTGGTGTCGCCCCAGACGAACAGCTTGCGCCCGGTCAGCGGAGCGGTCGAGACGTGCGCGAGCCCGCCGCCCGCGGCATCCAGAGCAGCGATCCAGGGCATCTCACCGGACGGGATGTCGAAGAAGTAGTCGGCTGCGGCCGGTGCGGATGCCGGCCGCGACGCATCCGTCGATGTGAAATCGACGGTCGCGAGCGTCCCGTCGTAGTCGGTCTTGTACGCGATCGTCGCCGGCGCGAACACCCGGCTGCCGGCGGACTGCGCCACAGCGATGTTGGTCCACCAGTACATGCCGGTCTCGGCATCCTTCGGGTTGTGCACCCGCACGCGTACGTGCAGGGCGGGCGCATCCGGCGCGAGAGTCGCGTCGATCTGCACGATCAGGCCGCGCACGCGCTCGTACTCCCACATCCGCAGCACCGGCTCGCCGTCGGCGCCGGTCAGAGCGGCGGCGTAGAGAGGATCGCAGGTCAGGGGCCAGTGCCCGCGCATACCGATGTTCCACTCCGCGCCGCCCGAGAACCAGGCATTGCGCAGAGCGAGGTTCGCGGGCTGCAGCATCTCGTTGCGGTAGACGAGGTCGCGACCGGTGGCCCTGTCGACCAGGCCGATCAGCCGGCCGCCGAGCTCGAGGGCGAACTCCGCCCGCAGGTGCTCGTTCTCGAGCACCGCGAGCCGCATCGGCCGATCCGACCGCGAGCGGCCGTACCCGTCCTGCAGCAGGTACGGATGGATGCTGCTCACCTGCCCGTACCGGATACCGCGGGCGATCCGCTCCGGCAGCCCCTCGAGCGATGCCTCATAAGGGGCCTGCGGCATGGATGCCACGGCGGGGAGCGGGTTCACCGCCCCGATCGGTGCCGTGGGCAGGACGTGCGGGGCGATCGTCAGCGAGGCGGCCATGCGATCACGCTACTGGCCGCCCCGCGATGAAGATGCATCCGCTAGGGAATCGCCCGTCGGATGGTGAGGAACGAGACGACCATCAGCACGGCGACCGCCACCAGTCCCCAAAGCGCCAGCCCGAATGCACCGAGATGCATGATGCCCGCGAACACCTGTCCCCACTGATCGAGGCGGGCGATGAGGAGCGCCAGCCCGGCGAGGATCACCCCCAGTCCGACGCCCACGAGGGTGAGCGTGATCGGGCCCCAGCGCTTGAAGATGGTCACCCCGGTGAAGCCGATGACGAAGAAGAGCAGCGCCAGCGTGAAGTAGACCGTGAAGGCGCCGATCGGGCCGGCCTCCCACACCCACGGCAGGTGGAAGACCCAGCCGTTCACGCCGTATCCGTGGGTGAGCAGCTCGATGCCACCGCCGATGATGAACAGCAGGCCCATCAGCGCGCTGCTCATCGCCGCCGCCGCCATCGAGCCGAGGAAGAACTCCCGCCGTGTGATGCTGATCGCCTGCGAGAAGGGGAAGGTCGACGTCATCGCCGACATGCCGACGGCCAGGTAGATCCACAGCGGGGCCTGGCTGCCGCCGCCGTACTTCGGCGTGTCGACGGGGATCAGCACGTAGACGATCACCGACACCACCACGGCGCTGGCCAGGACGATCAGCGGGACCCAGATGAAGGTGTTCTTGTTGATCAGCTGGAGCCTGACCACATTGAGTGTGCGTCGCATCAGCGGACCTCCTCGGCGAGTGCGGCGGTATCGGATGCCGGCGGTGCGGCGTTCTGGGTGAGACGGACGATCAGCTGCTGCAGCGAGACGGGCACGAGATCGAGCCCTTCCTCCTTGACCGCGGCGCGCTCTGCCGGCTCGAGGTGACCGAGGATCGTGATGGATGCCACACGGCCCAGCCCCTCCCGGTGGATGACCTCACGGCCCTGTGCCCAGGCGTCGACCTTCGCCGCGTCGCCGACGATCGTCGTCGCGCGGCCGCGCACGGCATCCGTGTCCTCGTCCAGCAGGATCCGTCCGCCGTCGATGACGATCACCCTCTCGAGCAGACTCGCGACCTCGTCGATCAGGTGCGACGACAGGATGATGGTGCGCGGGAATTCCGCGTAGTCCTCGATCAGCCGGTCGTAGAACACCTGTCGCGCCACGGCGTCGAGGCCCAGGTAGGGCTCGTCGAAGAAGGTGAGCTCGGCGCGGGATGCCAGGCCGATGATGACCCCCACAGCCGACGTCTGCCCGCGGGACAGCTTCTTGACCGGGGTGCGCATCGGCAGCTGGAAGTCCTCGATCAGTCGCTCGACGAGCTCCTGGTCCCAGTTGCGGAAGAACAGCCGGGCTGCGCGGAACACGTGCGTCGCGGTGGAGTCGTCCGGGTACTTCTGGCTCTCGCGCACGAAGCACACCCGGCTGAGCACGCGGGTGTTCTCGTAGGGGTGCTCGCCGAAGACGTGCACCTCGCCGGAACTGGCGAAGTTCTGCGCGGTGAGGATGGACATCAGCGTCGTCTTGCCGGCGCCGTTGCGGCCGAGCTGGCCGTAGATCTTGTTCTCCTCGATGCTCATCGAGACGTGGTCGAGGGCGAGTTTGTCCTTGTACTGCTTGGTGAGGTTGTGCACGTCGATGACCGTGGTCATGAGGGGCTCCCTTCGATGGATGCTGCGGTGTCGGGGCGTCCGGTCAGCGCGGCGCGCTCCTGCAGCAGTGCGGTCAGGTCGTCAGGGCCGAGTCCCAGCGTGCGGGCCTCGGCGATGAGGGGGTCGATGTAGCGCTCGGCGAACGTCGTGCGACGCTCGGC
Source organism: Microbacterium sp. (assembly GCA_031286555.1). GTDB lineage: Bacteria > Actinomycetota > Actinomycetes > Actinomycetales > Microbacteriaceae > Microbacterium. The sequence continues at coordinate 2,811 of JAITUD010000345.1, forward strand.
GAGCAGGATGGCGCGAGCGCCGGGGGCCACGAACATGCCGATTCCGCGACGCTTGAGCAGGATGCCCTTGTCCGTCAGCATTGCGACACCTTTCGCGGCCGTGGCCGGGTTGATCCGGTAGAACGCGGCGAGTTCGTTGGTCGACGGTGCCTGCCCGTCCTCGGCGAGTGTGCCGTCGAGGATGGATCCCTCGATCGCCTCCGCGATCTGGAGGAACAGGGGCCTGCCTTCGTCGATCACATCGCCTCCGGTTATGTGGTTAGTTACTTGACTAATGAACCACTTAACTTCGGGGAAGTCAAGGGTGACCCGACCCGCGTACGCTGAGCGGGTGCCCGAGTTCGACTTCACGCGCCTGCGCCGCGCACCCGACGTCGAGGCGCCGAACCTGCAGGCCTGGGATGCCACGGACGAGCTGCTCGTGCGCGAGGCGCTCGCCACCGGCATCCACGGCGACGAGATCGCCGTCATCGGCGACGACTACGGCGCGATCACGCTCGCCCTCACGGATGCCGGGATGCGGGGCATCCGGGTGCACCAGGACCTCGTGACCGGTCGGCGCGCGCTCGCGCGCAACGCCGCCGCCCTCGGGACCGGCGGGTTCGAGTCCCGGGAACTCGACGAGAGTCTGCTCGCCGGCATCCGGCTGGTGCTGCTGCAGCTGCCGAAGTCGCTCGCCGAGCTCGACGAGGTCGCGGATGCGATCGCGCGCTGGGCGCCGCCGGATGCCGTGCTGCTCGCCGGCGGACGGGTGAAGCACATGAGCCTCGGGCAGAACGACGTGCTCGGGCGGTACTTCGCGGAGGTGCAGCCGCAGCGCGCGGAGCGGAAGTCGCGGCTTCTCGTGGCGCGCGCCCCGCGGCGGCCGGAGGGGGCGCCGCCGTTCCCGGTCTCCACGGCCCATGCCGGGCTCACCCTGTGCGCGTTCGGCGGAGCGTTCGCCGGCGATCGCATCGACATCGGGACGCGGGTGCTGCTCGGCCAGCTGCCCGCCATCCCCGACCGGGAGGTCGTCATCGACCTCGGCTGCGGCACCGGCGCGCTCGCCGCGGCCTATGCGATGCGACATCCGGCATCCCGCGTCATCGCGACCGACCGCTCCGCGGCAGCGGTCCGCTCGGCGCGCGCGACCATGGCCGCGAACGGCCTCGAGAACGTGACGGTGACTCTCGACGACGCCGGCTCCGAGCTTCCCGCCGGCGCGGCGGATCTCATCCTGCTGAACCCGCCGTTCCACCTCGGCAACACGGTCGACGAGGCGGCAGGACAGCGCCTCATCGCCGCCGCCGCGCGGCTGACCAGACCCGGCGGAGAGGTGTGGACCGTGTTCAACTCGCACCTCGATCACCGCCGCGTCCTGCAGCGCGAAGTCGGCCCCACCGAGCAGGCCGAGCGCACCCCGAAATTCATCGTCACAAAGTCCACGAGGCGTTGACGGGGGTCACGATCGGGTGACAGAATTTGCCACCCGATCAGCCACTCGTTACGTTGGAATGCGGGCCTGACGGCCCGAAGACCAGTCCGCGACCGTGTCTTCCTTCGAACTTTGTGCTTATTACTGGTGTGAGATGCGGGCGTATGGTCGGTGATCTCTGCCCGGATCCGAAATCCGGGCCAGTGCCGCCAGCACGACGCAGTCGAACGGCCTCGTGATCACCACCCGGGCGTAACCGAAGTGGGTTCACCCATCAGCGGTGGGCCACGGGGGAAGTGTGTCTGAAACCGCTCTTGAAGCGCGCCATCTGTACAAGGTGTTCGGGAAGAACCCGAACCAGGCCGTCAAACGGCTGAAGGCCGGCGAGAGCCGCGACGATGTGAAGGATGCCGGAACGGCAGCCGTCATCGACGCGAGCTTCACGGTCAACAGAGGCGAGATCTTCGTCATCATGGGCCTGTCCGGATCGGGCAAGTCCACTCTCATCCGCATGCTCAACGGCCTGCACGACACCACCTCCGGTGAGATCCTCATCGGAGACGAGGA
>JAITUD010000367.1 GCA_031286555.1 Microbacterium sp.
GGTCCATGCTCTTGGGCGCGTTCGAGAAGTTCACGATCAGCTTCGCGTCCGCTGAACGCACCGAGCGCTTCGGGTCGAAGTAGGTGTGAAAGCTGAGTTGCCCGAAGGCATGCTCGCGAGACGGGGCGCCTGCGTCGAGCATCGCGACCAGGCTGGTGCCCGCGACGTCCTCTGGCATCTCGGCTCCGACGAGTTCCAGCAACGTCGGCAGCACGTCGACGTGGCTGACGAGACCGGGGAAGCGCTGGCCCGTCCACGCCGTCTTGCCCGGAGCGCGCACGATCAGCGCGACGCCGAGTCCGGCGTCGTAGAGGGTGCATTTCGCGCGAGGCAGCGCAAGGCCGTGGTCGGTGGTGAAGACGACGATCGTCTCGTCAACGATCTCGAGTCGCTCCAGCTCGTCGAGCACCGCGCCGACGCCGGAGTCCATGTGGCGCACTGCCCCCTGGAGTTCGGCGAGTTCCTCGCGGGCGTCGGCGTCCGGATGCAGGTAAGAAGGGATGGTCACGCCTTGGGAGTCATCAGAGGTGATGCCCTCCCCGAGGAAGCCCATGACCCCTTGACGGTCCCCGGCAGTCGGGTTCCGATGCGGCTCATGGAAGCCGACCTGGATGTAGAAGGGCCGGTCTTCCGCGACAGCTGTGGACAGGGCTTCGCGGGCGCGCTCGACGACCTGATCACGGCCACCACCGCTGCGCACTCGGTCGAATCCCAATCGGGTCGCGACTTCGTCATCAGGCAGAGTCCGGGACTCGTGGTGCACTCCGATGAGCTCGGTGCGATACCCGATCTCGTGCAGGCGGTGCGCGACATGCGCAGCCGGGTTGGTCAGGTCCCAACCGAATGGGGCGTGGGTGAGACCCAGCACGCCGTTCTGCTGAGGGTACGTTCCCGTGAAAAGGGAGGCGCGCGCAGGGCTGCAGTGCGGCGAGGTGGAGAACGCGGCATCGAACACGACGGACTCGGTGGCGAACCGGTCCAGGCGCGGGGTGTCGACGGTCTCCACGCCGTAGGCGCCGAGGAAGCGGCCCAGGTCGTGGCAGTGCAGCAGGAGGATGTTGCGCCGCATGCTCAGCCCATCCGTTCGAGGTCGGTCCGAGTCACCCGATGCTGAAGCGGCTCACCAGCGACGAAGCGGGTGATCTCGTCGATGACGATCGCCCCCGCGCGCTGCCGCGATTCTCGGGTCGCCCCGGAGACGTGCCCCGTGAGCAGGGCGTTCGGAAGCGCGCGCCAGCGATCGTCCTGCGGAAGGGGTTCGGCGTCGAAGACGTCGAGAGCCGCGTCGATGCGACCGGAGGACACTTCGTCGTACAGCGCCTCGCCGTCGATCAGCGAGCTGCGGGCCGTGTTGACGAGCCCAGCGCCGTCGCGAAGAAGAGCGAGCTCGTGCCGGCCGAGCATCCCGTGTGTCTCAGGCGTGGCCGGTGCGTGCACTGCGACGATGTCGCTCGTGGCGAGGAGCTCGTCCAGAGGGGTGATCAGCGAGCTCAGAGGGTCGCCATCGCCGACATACGGATCATGTATCGCGACGGATGCACCCAAGGAACTGCACATCCTCACGTACTCCCGACCCGTGCGGGAGGCGCCGATCACGCCGATTCGCGCGCCCGCGATCTCCCGAGCACGGGGGATCGCACGGGCACTGTCCCAGCGCACGCCGTGACGCAGCGCGCTGTCCATGCGGTGGGTTCTGCGCAGCAGGGAGAGCGTGAGGGTCAGTGACATCTCCGCCACTGCGGGGGCCATCGCCGCACCGGACTGGGTGATCGGGATGCCCGCCGCCCAGAACGCGTCCGTGACGAGCCGGCGCACCGAAGAGGCGGCGTTCACGACGAGCCGCAGACGCGGCATCCGCCCGAGCAGATCGCGGTCCAGCGCGGGGAATCCCCAGGCCACGACCACGATGTCGATGTCGCCGAGATCTCCGAACTCGAGAACATCCCCAGGAGTGACCGTGTCCAGTGTGCCGGAGATCCCGGTGAGAGCTGCCATGTTCTTCAGGGGGAAGATCGCATCACGCTCGTGCGGAGCGATGCTCAGCAGGATGTGCGGTGCTCGGCCCGGCAGCGATGCGGGGGAGGAGGCGTCGTCGTTGGGCATGCGGATGAGTCAATCAAGCCGGCATTGTTTTGTCAATGACTAAAATAATAGAATCGTTGCTACCAGTGAAAAGAGGCACCGACGATGGAGCGAAGCACCTTGGAGCACGCGACAGCGCGCGCAGGCAGCAAAGCACTGATCCGCGAGATCAATGAGGCCCTCGTCCTCGACGTCATCCGACGGAAGGGAGTGGCGTCCAGGGCAGAGGTGACTGCTGTTACCGGGTTGAGCCCCGCGACCGTCACCGGAATCACCGGTCAGCTGGTCGGGGCAGGCCTCCTCACTGAGCGCGACACGTTGCGCGGTACGGGCGGGCGCCCTGCGCGCCTGCTCGAGCTGGGCACCGATGCTGTGCTCGCCGCCGGCGTGCGGATATCTGCGAGCGCTGTCGATGTCGCACTGGTCAATCTGCGCGGCGACGTCGTGAGCGCGCTCAGCGTGCCCGTGTCGGACACCACGCCGGAGAAGATGGCGGATGCGGTCGCCGCGGCGATTGAAGAGGCTGCTGCGGGGCGCGGTGATGCGCTGCGGGGCGCAAGCATCACGTTGTCAGGGATTGTCGACAGGAGGCGGGGAGTGGTGCGGCACAGCGGCGCACTCGCCTGGCAGGGGGTGGCTTTCGCAGACCTCGTGGCACGGAACCTCGGCCGCCGCGTGACCATCGACAATCTGGTCAACAGTCTCGCGACCGGCCTGTTGCTGCGTGGTGACGAACTGGCGGAGCGCGAGGTGATGGTGTTCAGTGCCGGGGTCAGTCTCGGCGCCTCCATGCTGATCCGTGGGCGCATTCACCGAGGCTATGGCGGCGCCGCGGGCGGTTTCGCACACTCCGCGATCGGGCTCCGGGATTCTGGTCGCCCTTGTCACTGCGGTGACGACGGCTGTCTCGAGACATGGAGCAGCCTGTGGGGCATGCGGCGAGAAGGGGAGCGGCGCGGGGAGTTCGACGACGCCATCCTCACCGAGGGCGGCGCGCGCCTCGGTGCCGCGATGGCCAACGCGTCGAAGATGCTGGCTCCTGAGCATGTGGTGCTCGCCCTCTCGCCCGACGTGCAGGGCGGTGCTTTCCTGGACGCCTGCAGAGTCGCGTTCACCCGCGAGTACCGGTACGCGGAGAGCCCTGCGCCCGAACTGGTCGCGATCCCCGCGGACGGAGACGTATTCACTCGCGGAGCGGGCTACGACATGATCACCGAACTGTTCACTTCAGAACACGGCGTCTGACGCCGTCGCCGCCGACCCATGCAGCTCAGCGGCGACCCGCGATGGCTGCGGCACCTTCGTCTCGCTCCGCGACCGAGGGGGCGAGCCCGGGGCAAAGCAAAACCCCCGCCATGTAGAAGCTAGGCGAGGGTTTCTGGGACCGTTGTAACGACGGTCCTTGTGGCTCCGACCGGCATCGATCCGGTGACCTTTCGATTTTCAGTCGAACGCTCTACCAACTGAGCTACAGAGCCTCACGGCACATCATGATCTGCCGCGTCTTAGACGAAGAGCCTCCTCGAAAGAAGGCTCATCGCTAGGAGCGACCCTGACGGGACTTGAACCCGCGACCTCCGCCGTGACAGGGCGGCACGCTAACCAACTGCGCTACAGGGCCATAACTTTTAAATTGTATCGGATGGAGTGACCCCAACGGGATTCGAACCCGTGCTACCGCCGTGAAAGGGCGGCGTCCTAGGCCACTAAACGATGGGGCCGGGGTGAACCCTGGGGTTCCCTTGCCGACGCTCAAGCATAAGCGAACTTCTTCCCAAAACGCGAATCGAGGGCGTGGCCTCTGTCGCTCGGGCGTGTTTCGGGGCACCATGGGAGGTGGTGAGCCGTGCCCGACGGCGCCGGTCGGCGAGCGCGACACCGATGCAAGTCTGTTGCAGATGTGACGGATGTTGTTAGTGTGGCACCTGTGAAACCGGCGAAAGGAGCCGTGTGAACGACGAGAGATACCCAGCCGACGCCACCTCGGACGCCGACTGCGGATGCGCTCCCACTCCCGACGAGAGCCGTCGTCTCTGGGCGCCCAATGGCGTGACCCGACGCAACGCCCTGACCATCGGCGCGTTGAGCGTCGCGGCACTCGGCGTCTTCGGCATCGGGGCCGGAGCGAACATCGCGCACGCGGCGAGCTACCCGAGCTGGGATGACGTCCAGAAGGCCAAGGCGAACCAGGCGGCGAAGGCCGCCGAGGTCACCCGCATCCAGGACCTGATCAAGGGCCTGACCGCGAAGGTCGCACAGACCCAGGCGGCTGCCGAGAAGGCGGGCGAGGAGTTCTTCACCGCCCAGCAGGAGTTCTTCGACGCCGCCCAGCAGGCCGACGATCTGCAGTCGCAGGCCGACGAGCAGTCCAAGCTCGCCGAGGAGACCTCTGAGAAGGCCGGTCAGGTCGCCACTCAGCTGTACCGCAACGGTGGTGAGGACTCCGCCCTCGAGCTCTTCTTCAGCGGCTCGGCCAAGAACGCCGACGGACTGCTGTCGCGCCTGGGCACGATGGACAAGCTCCTCGCCTACAACAAGTCGGTGTACGACAACGCCGTCGCCGCGCGGAACTCGGCGCAGGCTCTCAGCGACAAGGCACGAGTCGCGCGCGACGAGCGCGACCGACTGCAGAAGGTCGCCGAGCAGAAGATGATCGCCGCGCAGCAGGCCGCGGATGCCGCGCAGGCGGCACTCGATGAGAGCGAGGCGAATCTCACCACGCTGCAGGCGCAGCTCGCCGCGCTGCAGGACAGCACGGCCAAGACCGTCGCCGCCTATGAAGAGGGCGAGCGCATTCGCAAGGCCGCCGAGGAGAAGCGTCGTCGCGAAGAAGCCGCCCGACTCGCCAGGGAAGCCGCCGCAGGTGGCGGCGGTGGTGGTGGGGGCGGAGGCGGCGGAGGTGCGCCGAACTCCAGCGGTTGGGTGCGTCCGCAGGGCGGGCACCGCAGTTCCGGATACGGATCCCGTCCGCGTCCCTGCCCCACCTGTTCCGCCTTCCACTACGGCGTCGACCTCGCCAACGGCTGCGGGGCGCCGATCTACGCCGCCCACTCGGGCACGGTGGACGCCGCGTTCTACAACGGCGGCTACGGCAACTACATCCGCATCCAGCACGGCGGCGGGATCGGCACCGGCTACGGACACATCCGCAACGGCGGCACGCTCGTCAGGTCGGGCCAGTACGTCCGTGCGGGTCAGGTCATCGCCTATGCCGGCACCACCGGCGCCTCCACCGGATGCCACCTGCATTTCGAGGTCTATAAGAACGGTCGGGCCATCAACCCGATCACTTTCATGGCGGCGCGCGGCATCTCGGTCTGAGCGCCCCCGACATACGAGAATCCCCCGGCCCTCAGGACCGGGGGATTCTCGTATGCGCGACGAGAGGTCAGTGACCCTCGTTGGCGAAGCGCTCGATCGCCTCGTGCAGGATGCGGTCGGCCTCGGCCGCGTCGCCCCACTCGTCGACCTTGACCCACTTGTTCGGCTCGAGGTCCTTGTAGTGCTCGAAGAAGTGCGCGATCTCGTCCTTGGTGTGCTGCGGCACGTCGTCCACGTCGTGGATGTGCGCCCAGCGCGGGTCCTTCGACAGCACGGCCACGAGCTTGTCGTCGCCGCCGGCCTCGTCGCTCATCTTCAGCACGGCGACGGGCCGCACGTTCACGACGACGCCCGGGTAGATCGGGTGGTCGAGCAGGACCAGCACGTCGAGCGGGTCGCCGTCCTCGCCGAGCGTGTTGTCGAAGAAGCCGTAGTCGGCCGGGTAGCCGAAGGTCGTGTAGAGCACGCGGTCGAGGTGCACCCGACCGGTCTCGTGGTCGACCTCGTACTTCACGCGGCTGCCGCGCGGGATCTCGATGACGGCGTCGTGTGCGCCCATGCGTTCTCTCCTTGATGTGACGGCATCTGCGGATGCCGGAAGACGGTGGGATGCCGCCGACAAGCCTACTCCGGGCGACCTGGCCACTACCGTGGGGTTGTGGCAGAAGGATCCCTCGACCCCGCCGTCGCCGAAGTGCGCCGGGCCGTCCGCGCGGCACTCCCCGACAGCGGCGCCGTGATCGTCGCCCTCTCCGGCGGAGCCGACTCGCTCGCGCTCGCCGCCGCGGCCGCTTTCGAGGCGCGCTCGCGCAGCATCCAGGTGGTCAGCATCACCGTCGACCACGGTCTGCAGGAGGGATCGGCGGATGCGGCGGCGATGGCCGCCGCCGCCGCGGAGGGTCTCGGAATCCGCGCCCAGGTCGTCCGCGTCGACGTCGATTCCGCCGGCGGGCCGGAGGCCGCGGCTCGGGATGCCCGGCACGCAGCGCTCCGTGCGGCCGCCGCGCGCGAGGGTGCTCCGGTGCTGGTCGGGCACACCCTCGACGATCAGGCGGAGACGGTGCTGCTGGGTCTGGCCCGCGGGTCCGGAGCGGCCAGTCTGCAGGGGATGGCGCCCCGCCGCGAGGACGAGGACGGCACGGTGTGGCTGCGTCCGCTGCTCGGCGTCCGGCGCCAGACCACGCGCGCCGCGTGCGCGGCATCCGGGCTGGAGTTCTGGGACGACCCGCACAACCTCGACCCGCGGTTCGCCCGGGTGCGCGTGCGCGAGCGGGTGCTGCCCGTGCTCGAGACGGAGCTCGGACCGGGCATCGCGGAGGCGCTCGCCCGCACCGCCGAGCAGCTTCGCGAGGACGCCGAGGCGTTCGACGAGATGATCCACGAGACCATCGAGGACATCGTCGAGCACGCCGAGGCGGGCATCTCGGTCAGCGTCGCGGCCCTCGCCGCCAACCCGGCCGCGCTGCGCAACCGCATCATCCGGCTGGTCGTCGGCAGCGAGTTCGGCGTCAGCCTGTCCCGCGTGCAGACCGTCGAGGTGGCCCGCCTGGTGACCGACTGGTCCGGTCAGGGCCCGATCGACCTGCCCGCCTGCTCCGCCCGTCGCGCCGGCGGGCAGATCGTCTTCACCGCCCGCTGACCGCGCCCTGCGTCCAGGTCGCACTTTCCGTCGCTTTCCTGCGCCCGAACGTCGGTTTCGGCGACCTGGAGGTCGAGGGGCTTGCCCGGAGCATCCGCCCCGGCCGCCGCTGAGGACCGCTGCTACTTCTTGCCGCG
>JAITUD010000397.1 GCA_031286555.1 Microbacterium sp.
CGAGCGATGTCGCCGCGCCGGCATCCGTCTGATCGAAGAGGAATCCGAGGACCGACATGACCGAATCCCCCGAGGACCTGCACCGCCGCGTCGCCGGGCTGTCCGCCCCCGACCTCGCCTCCGAGGCCGCCAGACTCGATGCTGCCGACCCGCTCGGGCACCATCTGGCCGCCTTCGCGGACGCGCCGGGCGTGACCGCCTATCTCGACGGCAACTCGCTGGGCCGGCCGCTCGCAGACATGCCCGAGAAGGTCTCGCAGTTCATCCGCGAGGACTGGGGCACGCGACTCATCCGCTCCTGGGACGAGCAGTGGATGGAACTTCCGATGCGCCTGGGCGACCGGATCGCGTCCGTGGCGCTCGGCGCCGGCGAGGGCCAGACCGTGGTCGCCGACTCGACCAGCGTCATGCTCTACAAGCTGATCCGCGCGGCCGTCGCCGCGCGCCCCGGACGCGACGAGATCGTCATCGAGGCGGGCAACTTCCCCACCGACCGGTTCATCGCTGCCGGCATCGCGGACGAGGTCGGCGCGACGCTGCGCTGGGTGCAGCCGGACGAGATCACCGGCGTCTCGGTCGACGACGTGCGCGCGAGCGTGGGCGACCGCACCGCGCTGGTCGTGCTCAGTCACGTCGACTACCGCTCCGGAGCGCTCGCGGACATGCCCGGGATCACCGCCGCCGTGCACGACGCCGGGGCGCTCATGCTCTGGGATCTGTGCCACTCGGTGGGTGTCGTGCCGATGCAGCTCGACGCCTGGGGCGTCGACCTCGCGGTCGGCTGCACCTACAAGTACCTCAACGGCGGGCCGGGCTCCCCCGCTTTCGGCTACGTGCGCAGCGAGCTGCAGAGCGCGATCACGCAGCCGATCCACGGTTGGTGGAGCGCCGCCGACATCTTCGCGATGGGCCCCTCGTACCAGCCGGTCCCCGGTATCCGGCAGCTGCTCAGCGGCACCCCGCCGGTGATGTCGATGCTCGGGATGCAGGGCATGCTCGACCTCATCGATGACGCGGGCATCGGCGCCGTGCGGGCGAAGTCGATCTCTCTGACCGACTTCGCGGTGCGCGCCTACGACGAGCTGCTCGCGCCGCTCGACGTGCGCCTGCTGTCGACGCGGGATGCCGCGGGCCGCGGCGGGCACATCACGATCGGGCATCCCGAGTTCCAGCGCGTGACGCAGGAGCTCTGGGGGCAGGGCGTCATCCCCGACTTCCGCTTCCCCGACGGCATCCGTCTCGGTCTGTCGCCGCTGAGCACCTCGCACGAGGAGACCCTGCGCGGCGTGGTCGCCGTGCGCGATGCGCTGACGTGACCATGGGCCGACCGACCGCATGGGAGCCGAGCCGCGGCCCGGGTGCCCCGGAACCCGGGCAGGGCTCCCACCCGGATGCCGGCCGCACGGTGCTCGATGACATCGACGCACGGCCGGGAAGCACGACTTCGCTGCTGCGCACGACGATCGGGCTGTATCTGCGCCGACTCGACGGAGAGATCTCGTCGGCCACGCTGGTGCGACTGGCCGGAGATCTCGGCATCCGCCCTGCGCCCGCTCGCACGGCGATCGCGCGACTCAAGCGGAAGGGGCTGCTGCTGTCGCAGCCCGGCGGGTACGCCCTGAACCCCACGGCGATTCGGATGCTGGAACGCGGCGACCGCCGCATCTTCGAGGTGCGCCGGATGCAGGCCGGGGACCCGTGGTGCCTGATCTCGGCGACCATCCCCGAGGCCCGCCGCGACCTGCGGCACCAGCTGCGCCGGCGGCTGCAGTTCATCGGCGCGGGATCGGTCGCGCCGGGACTGTGGATCGTGCCCGGGTATCTCGACGACGAGGTCGGACAGCTGCTCGACGAGCTGGGCGCACGGGAGTTCGCGACGCGTTTCCGCACCGACGATCCCCGCCCGGCTGCGCCGCTGCCCGAGGCCGTCGCCGGGTGGTGGGACCTCGATGCTCTCCGCGCCGAGCACCTGCGGTTTCAGGCATCCGTCGACGCCCTGCCGGACGAGCCTTTCGCCGCCTACGTGCGACTGATCGACAGCTGGCGGGTGCTGCCGTACGTCGATCCGGGCCTGCCGGCCGAGCTGCTGCCGGCGGACTGGCCCGGCGAACGCGGCTTCGCCGCCTTCGCCGATCTGTCCGCCCGACTCGCCGCACCGGCGTGGGAGCACGTCCGGGCAGCAACAGCCTGATCCCCCCTCAGCTCCGGTCTCACACGATGCGGGTGTGTGGAGCGCAAGCACCCACAACCGTTGAGACCGGAACACCCGAAGCACACGCCCCCGGGATGCTCCGGTCTCAGTCGATGCGGGTCTCGCCCGCGGCGGCCTCAGCCGAGCTCGGCGATGAACGCCGCGACGTGCTCGCGCAGGCGCAGCATCCGCAGGTCGCGGGCGAGCTCGCGATCGTAGCCCTCGTACGCGAGCGGGGGCAGTCGGCGCACGTTCGCCGAGCAGCCGAAGTTCTCGCAGACCAGGGTGCCGATCGTGTTGCCGTTGCGACCGGCGGCGCCGGCCTTGCGCGCCGAGAAGAACTGCACGTCGTTGCGGAGCGTGACGTCGTCGCACCAGGAGCACTGCGCACGGCGCGCGACCCGGTGCTCGGCGCGCTGCAGCAGCACGCCGACCGGGCGTTCGTCGACCTCGGCGATGACATACGCCCGCTTGGGCATCTTCGGGTCGAACCAGCCCAGGAAGTCGAGGACATCGAAGTCGATCTCGTCGAAGTCGGCGGGCAGGGTCAGCGATGAGGCCTCTTTGCGGGAGGCGTTGATGAAGGAGGCGCGGATGGCGCGCTCGTCGAGGGGAAGCATGATGGTGCCTTCTGAGAGGAATGAGGTGAATGGGTATGAAGGATCACCGGTGACGGGAGTTCCGCCGCCGGCTGATCGTCAGCCTCTGCCGCCGGCGCGTGATGCGCCGACGACCACCTTCATGAAATGCACCCGGCGAGTATACGCCTCCCCACTAGGGTGAACGCATGACGCCGACTGCCGGAACCGGGATGCCGCTGCGCGACTACCGCGTGCATCGCTATGTGAACGCGTTCTGCCCGAGGTGTCACGAGGAGAAGCCCGACCAGCCGCTCTCCGAGGTGCGTCGCCTGTCGGGCTGGCTGGCCGACCGCGACGGCACCGTCTGGCTCGAGCGGGGATGCCCGGAGCACGGCCTGATCTCGACGATGTACGACGAGAACGCCGAGATCCTGCGGTATCTCGAGCAGTGGACGGCGCCGACGAAGGTGCACACCCCCGACACCGCCGGCAATTTCAAGCCGGTGCCGCAGGCCTATGAGGACGGCCTGCCCGAGATGCAGACGCAGCACACCTGCATCCTGCTCGAGGACATCACCGACCACTGCAACCTGAAGTGCCCCACCTGCTTCGCGGAGTCGAGCCCGGCGATGGCCGCCACAGCTCCGCTGGCCGAGGTGCTGGCATCCGTCGACGCCAAGCTCGGCCGCGAGAACGACCGCATCGACGTGCTGATGCTGTCCGGTGGCGAGCCGACGCTGTACCCGTGGCTCGAGCAGCTCATCGAGCACCTGGTCGCCCGGCCGATCGTGCGCATCCTGCTGAACTCGAACGGCCTGCGCATCGCGAACGACGACGAGTTCGTCGCGTTCCTGAAGAAGCATCGTGAGCGCGTCGAGGTGTACCTGCAGTACGACGGCGAGGAGGCCGC
>JAITUD010000449.1 GCA_031286555.1 Microbacterium sp.
CGGGCAGCGGCGTCTGCGAGGCGACATAGCCGGTGTCGCCGATGCGCACGGCCCGCTCGAGCGCGGCGCTGATGGCCGGGGCGAGGGGGAAATCCGTCTCCGCGACGAACAGCGGCAGCACGTCCTCGGGGTACTCCCGCCACTTCTCGCTCGACCGCCGGCGCAGGACGTCGAGAGGAAGGGCGCGGATGGGAGTGGCGGTCATGGGAAGAGCCTATCGACGGCATCGGACGCGAAAGGGCACGGCCGGTCGGCCGTGCCCTTTCGCCTGTGTGTCAGATCGCGAAGCCGAGGGCGCGCATCATGTCACGCCCGTCGTCGGTGATCCGCTCGGGACCCCACGGCGGCATCCACACCCAGTTGATGCGGAACCGGTCCACGACGTTGTCCAGGGCCTGCGCGGTCTGCTCCTCGAGCACATCGGTGAGCGGGCAGCCGGCGCTGGTCAGGGTCATGTGGATGACGAGGGCGTCGTTCTCGTCGTCCCAGGCGAGATCGTAGATCAGTCCCAGGTCGACGACGTTGATCCCGAGCTCGGGATCCATGACGTCCTTCAGAGCCTCGGTGACCTGGTCGTACTTCTCGTCGGTCAGCGTTGCGGTCATGGCCTCAGCCTACGCTTCGATGGGAGCGGAGGGGTCGAGGAACCGGTCGTAGCCCTCGTCCTCGAGACGGTCGGCCAGCTCGGGGCCGCCCTCCTCGACGATCTTGCCCGCGACCACCACATGCACGAACTGCGGGCGGATGTAGCGCAGGATGCGGGTGTAGTGCGTGATCAGCAGCACGCCGAGGTTCGTCTCCTCCTTGGCGCGGTTCACGCCCTCCGAGACGATCTTCAGCGCGTCGACGTCGAGGCCGGAGTCGGTCTCGTCGAGCACGGCGAACTTCGGCTTGAGCACCTCGAGCTGCAGGATCTCGTGACGCTTCTTCTCGCCGCCGGAGAAGCCCTCGTTGACGTTGCGCTGCGCGAACTTCGGGTCCATGCGCAGGTTGGCCATCGACGCCTTGACGTCCTTGGTCCACTGGCGGATCGACGGCGCCTCGCCGTCGAGAGCGGTCTTCGCGGTGCGCAGGAAGTTGGTCACGGTGACGCCGGGGATCTCGACCGGGTACTGCATGGCCAGGAACAGGCCGGCGCGGGCGCGCTCGTCGACGGTCATGGCGAGGACGTCCTCGCCGTCGAAGGTGATGGTGCCCTGGGTGACGGTGTACTTCGGGTGACCGGCGATCGTGTAGGCCAGGGTCGACTTGCCGGAGCCGTTGGGGCCCATGATGGCGTGCGTCTCACCGGTCTTGATGGTCAGGTCGATGCCGTTGAGGATCGGGGTGGTTCCGGCATCCGTCTCGACCGTCACGTGCAGGTCGCGGATCTCAAGAACAGACATTCAGATTTCCTTCGGTTCGTCGGACGGCGGCGGCTCAGGCCGCGACCGTCCCGTTCGGGTCGATGAGCACGTCGTCTCCGTCGATCGTGACGGTGTAGACCGGGACGGGCTCGAAAGCGGGGAGGTTGAGGGGCTTGCCGGTGACGAGCGAGAACTGCGAGCCGTGGGCCCAGCACTCCAGCGTCTCGCCCTCGACGAAGCCCTCGGCCAGCGAGATGTCGCCGTGGGTGCAGGTGTCGCCGATCGCGTGCACGGCGTCGTTCGAGTCGCGCACGACGGCGATCGGCTTGCCGTCGAGCACGACGCGCAGCGGGGTGTCCTGCTCGAGCTCGCTGAGTGCGCAGGCGCGCTGCGCGGTCACGCGTTCACCTCGGCGAGTTCGGCCTCGATGGCGACCATGAGCTCGTCCTCCAGCGACGGGATGCCCAGGCGCTGGACGATGTCGCTGAGGAAGCCGAGCACGACCAGGCGCCGCGCCTGCTCCTCGTCGATACCGCGCGCCTGCAGGTAGAACAGCTGCTCGTCGTCGAAGCGCCCGGTGGCGCTGGCGTGGCCGGCGCCGACGATGTCGCCGGTCTCGATCTCGAGGTTCGGGATCGAGTCGGCGCGTGCGCCCTCGGTGAGCACCAGGTTGCGGTTGGCCTCGTACGAGTCGGTGCCGACGGCGTCGGCGCCGATGAGGACATCGCCGATCCAGACGCTGTGCGCGCTCTCGCCCTGCAGCGCGCCCTTGTAGAGCACGTCGCCGACGGTGTGCGCACCCTTGTGGTACAGGTACACCTGCGACTCGAGGTGCTGCCCGGCGTCGGCGTAGGACAGGCCGTACAGGCGTCCCTGCGCACCGTTGCCGGCGAGCTCGACGTTCGGGTTCACGCGCACAAGGCCGCCGCCGAAGCTGACGATCGAGTGCGTGAGGGCGGCGTCGCGGCCGACCTGCACCTGGTGGGACGCCGCGTGCACCGCGTCGTCCTGCCACTGCTGCACGCTGACCACGGTGAGCTTCGCGCCGTCGCGGACCAGGATCTCGACGTTCTGCGCGTACTGGGCCGAGCCCACGTGACGCAGCAGCACGGTGGCGGAGCTGTTGACGCCCGCCTCGATCACGATGTGGCCGTCGGCACGGCGCTCGGCGCCCTGACCGGTCATGGTGACGACGATCGGCTCGTCGACCTCCGCATCCTGCGGGATGTCGATGTGCAGCGCCTCGGCGGAGCCCTTCCAGGCCACGGCGGAGACGACGTCCTCGGGGCGGAAGAAATCGCCGCGCGGTGCGGTGCCGGCTGCCAGCGGTGCGCCGACGTACCGGTCGGAGCTGACCTCGTAGGTCACGCCGTCGTTCTGCGCGGCGACCTCGAACAGGGCGCGCAGCTTCTCGACGGGCGTGTGCTTCCAGTTGACCTCACGGCCGTTCGGGGCGCCGAAGTCGTCCGGCTCGAACGAGTGCGGCCGCTCTGAACGGGTCTGCACCGGCACGAAGGCAGGCTCGACCTCGATGTATGCGGTTGTCACGGGTCAGCCCACCGAACCTTCCATGCCCATCTCGATGAGCTTGTTCAACTCCATCGCGTACTCCATCGGCAGCTCGCGCGCGATCGGCTCGATGAAGCCGCGCACGATCATCGCCATAGCCTCGTCCTCGGGCATGCCTCGGGACTGCAGGTAGAACAGCTGCTCCTCGCTGACCTTCGACACCGTCGCCTCGTGGCCGAGCTGCACGTCGTCGACGCGGATGTCGATCGCCGGATAGGTGTCGGAGCGGGACTGCGTGTCGACCAGGAGCGCGTCGCAGCGCACGGTGTTCGCGGAGTGGTGCGCGGCGGGATCCACCCGCACCTCACCGCGGTATCCGGCGCGACCGCCGCCGCGGGCGATCGACTTCGAGACGATGGACGACTGCGTGTACGGCGCCATGTGGATCATCTTCGCGCCGGCGTCCTGGTGCTGTCCGGGGCCCGCGAAGGCGACGGACAGGGTCTCGCCCTTGGCGTGCTCGCCCATCAGGTAGATCGACGGGTACTTCATCGTCACCTTGGAGCCGATGTTGCCGTCGACCCACTCCATGGTCGCGCCCTCGTGCGCCACGGCGCGCTTGGTGACCAGGTTGTAGACGTTGTTCGACCAGTTCTGGATCGTCGTGTAACGCACACGGGCGTTCTTCTTCACGATGATCTCGACCACGGCCGAGTGCAGCGAGTCGGACTT
>JAITUD010000465.1 GCA_031286555.1 Microbacterium sp.
TCGACCGTCACCGTGACCTCGGTGGTCTCTCCCGTGGCGGGTCCCTGGGCGCCGGACGCACAGCCGGTCAGCACGAGTGCGGCCGCGACGGCGGCCGCCAGCTTCACGAGACGGTTGCGGAGAGAAGACACGAGATGCTCCTTGAGGGTGAAGGGATGATGGCGGTCGGCGATCTCGCCGCACACGGGTCAGAGAATGATGTCGCCGGCATCCGTCAGCTCCGGCCATGCCTCTCCGCGCAGAGCCCTGCCCCTGAGCACGTCGGCGTCGACGAGCGCGCCGAGATCGACCCCGGTCATGTCGGCGACAGCGGAGACCGGCACCTGGAAGGTGTGGAACGCGCCGAGCGGCGGCGCCGCGAGCCGGCCCTCCGTCACGTCGACGAGGGCGGACTGGTCGAGCACGAACCCCGCGCAGGCGAGCCCGTCATCGCCGCTCCAGGCGGCGACCTTCCAGAACCGCAGCGGGATTCGGACGCCGCGATACACCGGATCTTCGTCGGAGAGGACCGGACCGGTGAAGACCGAGAGGCGCTGATCGGTCGACTCTGCGTACGCCAGGACGTGGTCCTCCAGCCCGAGCCAGAGCTCCTTCGACTGGTTGAAGCCCGCCGCCTGCGGCGCCGCATTCGGATAGACGAACGTCGCGGCCATGGCCGCGCGCGCGGCATCCGCCTCGCCCCCGCCGGGGTCGCGCCTGCGCACGAGGTGGCCGCGGTCGAGGTCGTTGCGGGCGTAGACATCGGGGCCGGTCTGCTCGGCCTCGGGAACCCGCGGGTCGAGATGCCAGTCGCCCTCGCGGGGCAGATCACGCAGCGTCTGCCCGTCGATGTTGACCGCGGTAACGGCGGCGAGACGGCGCGCGGGGTCGAGCAGCACCGTGAACCGCGGATATGTCAGCGCGCGCACCGTCTGCTGCGGCGCCGGCAGCGGCAGCGCCGTCGCGAGGAATCCCGGGTCGTATCCGTCGGCCATAGCCCCATCGTGCCCCATCCCGCCGACAACCGGGTCGCGCGCTTCCTGCGCGCGGAGATCCCGGCGGAGCACAGCCTCGCGTCACACGGCGGTGATCCCCGCCGGGACCGGCTGCGAGGGGTGGGGTGTGTCGAGCAGGTCGGCCTGCAGACGCCACAGCCGGGCCTTGAGGTCCTCGCGGATGTCGTGGTGCGCGGGGTCGAGGTAGACGTTGTGCAGTTCCTCGGGATCCGCCTCCAGGTCGTAGAGCTCCCATTCCGGCGGGTACGTGTGGGCGGACGATCCGGGCAGGCCCATCCCGTCGTTGTAGAAGTAGATCAGCTTGTACCGTTCGGTGCGGATGCCGTAGTGCGCGAAGGCGTGATGGTTGATGTCGTCGTTCTCGAAGTACCGGTAGTACATCGCGTCCCGCGTCGGCGCACCCGGGTCGTCGGTCAACTGGGGCCAGATGCTCACCCCTTGCATCCGCGGGTGCGGCTCCACCCCCGCCGCGTCCAGGATCGTCTGCGCGAAGTCGACGTTCGTGACGATCTGCGTCAGCGCCTCATCACGGGCGGGGATGCGGGACGGGCAGCTGAGCACCAGCGGCATCCGCAGCGACTCGTCATACATGAACCGCTTGTCGAACCAGCCATGATCGCCGAGGAAGAACCCCTGATCCGACGTGTACATCAGCAGCGTGTCGTCGAACACGTCGCGCTCCCGCAGCCAGTCGATCACTCGGCCCACGTTGTCGTCTACCGACGCCACGCACGCCAGGTAGTCCTCCATGTAGCGCTGGTACTTCCACACCGCCGCCTGCTCATATGTGAGGCCCTCCGGCGGGGCGACCTTCAGATCCGTCAGCGTGAGGTGGTCGGCGATCCGCATGGCCGCCCGATGCGCCGCCGACCCGCGCGTCGCGTAGTCGTCGTCGAACGTCGCAGGCAGGGGGATCTGCTCCTGCGCGTACATGCCGCTGTGCTTCTCATCCGGCTCCCACGGCCGGTGCGGCGCCTTGTGATGGATCAGCAGACACCACGGTTCATCCTGCGCGAGGGACTCCAGCCAGCCCAGGGACAGATCCGTGATCACGTCCGTCGCATACCCGGGCAGGATCTGCACACCGTTCTCGGTGAGGATCTGCGGATCGAAGTACTCACCCTGATCGCGCAGCACCGCCCAGTAGTCGAACCCCTCCGGGTCATGCCCTGGGCCCTCACCCATGTGCCACTTGCCCACGATCCCGGTGCGATATCCCGCCTCCCGCAGCGCCGACACGAACGTCGGCTGCGACGCGTCGATCGGCGTCTCCAGCGTCGTCACCCCGTTCACGTGACTGTACGTGCCGGTCAGGATCGACGCGCGCGAGGGCGTGCACAGCGCGTTCGTGCAGAAGCAGTTCTCCAGCAGCACTCCCGCGTCGGCGATCTCGTCGATCCGCGGCGTGCTGTTGACCACCGACCCGTACGCACTGATCGCATGCGATGCATGATCATCGGTGAGGATCACCACGATGTTCGGACGTTTCTGCTGGGAGGTCATGCTTCTCAATCGTTCGCAGGGTGCGCTCGTGCGCAGGGCGGGCTGGCGCCACCGCCCGCGGTGTCCCGCGGCCGGCAGCAGATCGTGGTCCTACTTCTTCCCGGCTGCGGTGAACGCATCACCGAGGTAGTAGGTCGAGGCGTCGGTGGCCTCCTTGAGCTTTCCGGCCGACACGAAGTATTCGTTGAGCCCGGTCAGCCAGGTCGCCACGGTGCCGTCATCCGTGAGCTTGTCGAGCTCGGACGAGGTGAGGTACTTGGCGTTCTTCGCGTCCGAGGCGAACGCGGCGGGGTCGCCCTTGAGCATGGTCGCGGTGACCTTCACGGTGTCGTCGAGGTTCTCCGCGCGATAGTCCATGGCGTCGCGCAGCACGGCGAGCACCTTCTCGGTCGTCTCCGGGTGCTCCTTCGTGAAGGTCGGATTCGCCACGAAGGCACTGGGGAAGGCCACCTCGTCGGAGAAGTCCTCGTTCTCGGCGAGGATCTCCAGGTCGGGCACCTGCTTCTTGATCGTGTCGATGAGTGGGTACCAGATGCCGGCGGCATCCACCTGGCCCGACGAGAATGCCGCGACGACGGTCGACGGGTCCATTGCGACCTTCTGCACGTCGTCGATCGTCATGCCGGCGGACTTCAGCGCCATGGTGAGGATCATGTCGCCGGAGGTGCCCTCGGGCACGGCGACCTTCTTGCCCTTCAGCTCCTTGATCGAGGTGATGCCGGGCTGGGCGATCACACGGTCCGCATTGCCGAGGCTGTTGATCGATGCGACCTGCGCCTGGCCTGATGCCGGCAGCCACATCGCACCGGGGCCGATGTAGCCGAAGTCGAGGTCGTTCGTGCCGAGCGCCTGGATCTGCAGCGGGCCGTTGGTGAAGACCGGCGTCTCCACCTTCAGTCCGTGCTTCTTCCACAGATCCTGGTCGTCGGCGATGGCGAGCAGGCTGGCGCCGTTGAAGTCGGCGATGTAGCCGAAGCGGACCGTCGGCGAGTCCTCGCCGGAACCGGCCTCGCCGCTGTCTCCGGACGCACCGGCCGAACAGCCGGCCAGAGCCAGCGCGGCCACGATGAAGGCGGCGGCGGCAGCGATGCCGCGCGCTCGGATGGATCGGGTCATGGTGTTCCTCATCATCAGAGCCGTCAGGCGACGGCGGTGGTGGCACGGTGGCCGGGGGACTGGTGGTAGACCGCGTTCCAGACGCGGTTGCGCAGGGCGGCGAACTCGGGGCTGAGTCGCATCTCCTCGGTGCGCGGGTAGGGCAGATCGACGTCGACGATCTCGTAGATGCGCCCGGGCCGTGCTGCCATCACGATGACCCGGTTGGCGAGGAAGACGGCCTCGTCGACGTCGTGCGTGATGAACATGACGGTGCGCTTATCGGCGCTCCAGGTCTCGAGCAGCTGCTCCTGCAGCTTCACGCGGGTGAGGGCGTCGAGGGCGCCGAAGGGCTCGTCCATCAGCAGGATGCGGGGATCCACGGCATACGCCCTGGCGATCGCGCAGCGCTGTTTCATGCCTCCGGAGAGCATCTTCGGCAGCGCGTCGGCGAACTCGGTGAGACCGACGAGGTCGATGAAGTGCTGTGCGCGCTCCCTGCGCTCCGCGGCGGGGAGTCCGGCCGTCTTCAGCCCGAACTCGACGTTCTTGCGCACGGTGAGCCAGGGGAACAGCGCGTACTGCTGGAAGATAACACCGCGGTCGGGGCCGGGCCCGTCGACCGGCACGCCGTCGACGAGGGCCTCGCCCGACGTCGGGGCGTCGAGGCCGGCCAGGATGTTCATGAGCGTCGACTTGCCGCAGCCCGAGGGGCCCACGACCGTCACGAACTCGTTGTCGGCGACATCCAATGACACGCCGTCGAGGGCGACGAAGCTCTCGCCCTTCAAGTCGAACGTCTTGGTCACGCCCTGCACGCTGATGCGGGCATCGGTCGCAGTTGAGGTGTTCATCGGCGTTCCTGCCATCCTGTGAGCTTGCGTTCGGCCAGCAGCAGCAGACGGTCCATCACGAGACCGAAGATGCCGATGACGATGAGGCCGACGAAGATCGTCGGCAGGTCGTAGTAGATCTGCGCCTGCTGCATCCGGTAGCCGAGACCGGCCTGCGCGGCGATCAGCTCGGCGGCGACCAGGGTCGCCCAGGAGGCGCCGAGGCCGACACGCATGCCGACCAGGATGAAGGGCACGGATGCCGGCACCACGACCCGCACGAAGATGGCGCCGTCCTTCGCGCCGAGCACGCGTGCGGCGTTGATGAGGGTGCGATCGACGTTCACGACGCCCTGGAACGTCGAGACCACGCAGGAGAAGAACGCGGCCAGGAAGATCACTAGGATCTTCGGCTCCTCACCGATACCCAGAAGCACGATCGCGAGCGGGATCAGCGCGAGCGGCGGGATCATGCGGAAGAACTGGATCCAGGGGTCGATGAGCCCCCGCGCCCAGGCGTACCAGCCCATCAGGACGCCCACCGGGACGGCGGCGATCGATCCGAGCAGGAAGCCGATCAGCACGCGGGTGAGGCTGGCGAGCAGGTCGGTGATCAGCGTGCCGTCAGCGAGGAGCTCACCGAACCGGGCGACGACCTCCGGCGGCGTCGGCAGGCGGAAGCCGGCCAGTGAGAGCAGCCACCAGATGCCGATGCCCACGAC
>JAITUD010000480.1 GCA_031286555.1 Microbacterium sp.
CCGCGGCCTGCTGGGCGTGCTCGAGGTCTACATGACGCTCGGCAGCGTCGCGATCATCACCGGCGCCCTCTCGCCGCGGTCCCAGCGGCTCGGCGATCTGGTCGCCGGCACCTACAGCCAGCGCGTGCGCGTGCCCGCACTGGTGACGTTCCCGCCGATGCTTCCGCAGGGGAGGACGGAGTGGGCGCGCATCGCGGATGTCGCGAAGCTGCCGGACCGGCTCGCGCGGCGGATCTCCCAGTTCCTGTCCAGCGCTGCACTGCTCAGCCCGCCCGCCCGCGTCCGCCTCGCCGACGAGCTCGCGGCGGAGGCGGCGCCGTTCGTCTCGCCGATCCCCTCGGTCCCCTCGGAGACGCTGCTGGTCGCGATCACCGCGGTTCGACGCGCGCGCGAGACGCGCGCGCTCACGCTCGCCGACGATCGCGCCGAGCGGCTCACCGGGCGGCGCGTGCGGGTCTGATCGCAGACGCCCACCCGGCAGTGCTCAGAAGCGGATCGCGTCGATCACCTTCACCCGGAGTGCCACCAGTGCCGGGATGAACCCGGACAGCGCGCCGACGATCACGGCGGCGACCAGTCCGGTCAGCGCCGCGCGCCTCGGGAAGGGCGGCACGTCCTGAAGGTTCATGTTCATGACGTCCGCCGCCATGATCCAGCGCAGTGCAGCCACCGTCAGCGCGATGCCGATCACCCCGGCGACGGTGGTCGCCACCAGGCTCTCTAGGAACACCGTGCTGAACACCCGCCCCGAGGTGGCTCCGAAGGCGCGCCGCACGCCGATCTCCCGCACCCGCTGCCGCATCGCGACGAGCTGGATGTTGATCAGCCCGAGCGCACCGAGCGCGAGGATGAGGCCGGCGATGCCGCCCATGATCAGTTCCTGGATGCGCATGCTCTCCCGGTAGCCGGTCTGGGCGCCGATATCGGTCCGGTCGACCATCACGTCCTGGCCGCTCGGCAGTCCGGCGCGCAGATCCATGGCGAGCACCGGGCCGACCGAGCTGACGTCCTCCGTACCGACCCAGATGTCCCAGCGGGGCTGGGCGCCCTCCGGCAGCCCGTCCACCCGCGACGTGTAGGAGTCGAAGAGCAGGTCCAACCGCACCTCCCCGTCGCCCGGCCACTGCTTGGGGCGCACGCCGACGACCTGATAAGTGCCACCGGCATCGCCGACCAGCGAGATCGTCGGATGCTGGTCCAGAGGAACACTTCCCAGCCGCTCCCACATCGGCTCGCTGATGATCACCGGCGGTGCCAGCGCTTCCACGTCATCGGCCCGGAATTCGCGGCCCTCGAGCAGCTGCTCACGATGGATGACGGTGAATGCGGGGTCGATCAGGCGCGCCGTCGTGCCGCGAACGCCGTCCGGCGACTGCACCTGCACCTGCACGCCGTCCACGACTCGGGCGACATGCGAGAACCCGTAGCGCTCCGCCACACGGTCGAACCTGGCCTGGAAGGCGGCGACGTCGATCGGCGCGCCGCCCTCGTCCATCGGAGTGACCGCGACCGTCGCCGCCCGTCCGCCGTAGCGATCGGACTGCTCGATCTGGCTCTGCATCGAGTACTCCGAGAACGCGATCACCGCGGTGAGCGCGGCCACCGAGACGGCGATGCCGATCAGGCTCAGCAGCACGCGCATCTTGTGCACGCGGATCTCGGCCCAGGCGTCGGCCAGGGCGCCCAGCAGCCCGGTCACAGGACAGGCTCCTCGCGGTCGGCGGACGTCTCGGTCTGCAGCGTCGACGCCTCGAACGCGCGCTGCAGGTCTGCCTCGGCCAGCACTCCGGCGTCTAGCCGGTAGTGCCGGCGCGCCCGCGCAGCGACATGGAGGTCGTGGGTGATCGTCACCAGCGCGGCATCCGTCTCGGTCGCGACCTCGTCCAGGAGCGCCATCACGGTCGCACCGGTGTCGATGTCCAGGGCCCCGGTGGGCTCGTCGGCGAGGATGAGCACGGGCCGGCGCACCAGAGCGCGGGCGATCGCCACCCGCTGCTGTTCACCGCCCGAGAGCCGATCGGCGATCTGGTCGATGCGGTGCCCGAGGCCCACCCGCGCGAGCATGTCGGCCGCGATGCTGCGGCGGTTCCAGAACATCCGCCCGCGGGCGTGCCCGAGCGGCATCATCACGTTGTCGAGTGCCGTGCGACCGGGCAGCAGGTTGAACTGCTGGAAGACGAAGCCGACGTTCGCGCCGCGCAGCCGGTCCAGCCTGCCGGCTCGCATCCTCCGCATTTCCCTGCCCTCGAACGAGACTGTTCCGGAAGTCGGCGTGTCCAGCATGCCGAGGATGTTCAGCAGCGTCGACTTGCCCGATCCCGAGCGTCCGACGATGGAGACGTGATCGCCGGCGTCGACCTCGAGGCTCACGCTGTGCAGGATGTGCAGCAGGGAGTCGTCGGGCAGGCGCACGCTCTTCGCGACGTCCCGCAGCGCGACAAGGCTCACCAGCTCGTCCCCGACTCGCAGTACTGACCGCCGGCACCGTCGTCGTAGCAGTTCTCCTCCGTCGGCGCGGCGAACCCGGGCACGTACTGCCGGATCTGGTCGCCCTCGGCCAGCCCCTCGATGACCTCGACCTGCTCGCCGTCGTTGACGCCCAGCTTCACCGTGCGCTTCTCGGGCTCGGCGCCGTCCCCCGCATCGACCCACACCGCGCCGCTGCCCGCGCCGCCCTTGACGGCGGTCACCGGCACGACGAGCGCGTCGTCGACCTTGCCGAGTGCCAGGTCGAGCTTGGCCGGGAGCCCCGCGAAGACGGTCTGGCCGGCGGGCACCGCGCACCGCACGCTCGCGGTGCCGTCCTCGGCGACCTGTGTGCGCACGCCCGTGCACGCGAACGGCGCCGGGCCACCGGTGATCGTCACCTGGCCGTCGGCAGGGGCGTTCACCAGTCGGTACAGCTGCGCCGGCTGCACGGTGGCGAGCACGTGATAGCGCGACGGCGTGAGGGTGAGCACGTCGCCGCCGACGGTCGTCCCCTGCCCCTTGACGACGGCGACCTCGGAGACGTCCCCGGCCTCGGGGGCGAGGATGTCGATCTTCTTCACCGGATCCAGCTGCTTCACGGTGAAGAGCACCTGGCCCTTCTTCACCGTGGCGCCGTCGACGACTCGGACGTCGACGACGGTCCCCTCGACCTCACTGCGGACGGGATAGGCCTCGTCCCTGGCGATGTTCGCATCGAGCCCCAGTGCATTCGTCAGCGACCCGCGTTCGACGGCGATCACGGGGTCGGCGACACTCGCCTGCGGCTCGGCAGCGGCGATCTGTCGGTCATCCGGGAAGAAGGCCAGTTTCACCAGCGCCGCGGCGGCCGCGCCGAGGACGAGAACCAGGATGACGGGGAGTATCACACGACGCCAGACGACCACGGCTGCCCTTTCCGGAGGCGCCGCCCTGGCGCATCCGCGATCAGCCTAGCGATTATTGATTTCCGGGTATGTAAGGGTTTCCCCTGATTCGCCCCCGGCGTGTCAGGTGCGCAGCGCCTCGTGACGCACGACCAGCCATCCGGCCGGGACGGAGAGCCGGTCCGAGTGCGGTCCGCACAGGTCATGCGCATGCGGGTGACCTGCGGGCCCCAGCGGTCCGAGCGCGGCCATCTGGTCGCCGTAGTCGTACGTCAGGGTCGCGACCGCTTCACGCGCGCAGCCCACCTTCGAGCACAGTCGTCCGTCCATCCCCCTCAGGCTACGCGCGCTCGGCGCACGCCGACGGATGCCGCGCGCGTCGACTGCGAGGAATCCAAGGACGCGTCGGACGCAGCTCTGCACATCGACGACGCTGCGCCGGCCCCAAGCCGCCGATCGTGGCTCGCCGGCACCAGGAGCCATCTCGAGCAGACGGCTGTGCGGCACCCCCGCGGATAGACTTGCCCCATGCCCCGTCGTCGCTCGTCCCGCGCCTCCGTCGCCCGCGGCGCCCGGCACGGCAGGCACGGACGCCTCGGTCGCAGCGAGGTGGTGCGCCCGCCGCTGCCACCGCTGGACGGACGCATCGACCGGTTCGACCTCACCGTCGGCACCGCGGTCGAGTTCCTCCGCGGCACCTGGCCGGAGCTGCGCGACGTGAGATTCGAGATCGCCGCGATGCCGCTGCACGACCGTCCGGATCGTGTTCCGCGCTGGCGGATCGACCACCAGCAGCAGCGCATCTCGCTGTACCGCGTGCCGATCGAGCGGCTGCTGCCCAAGGGCCACGACGATGCCTACCATCGGCGCTACGCGATCGAGAGCGCCGTGTTCCACGCCGCAGCGGAGTACATCGGCCGGGAGCCCTGGGAGCTCGGCCGGGAGAGCTGACCCGAACGTCTGGCCTCAGGGGTACACGGTGATCGCCGGCTGACGGTGCGCATCCGGCCACAGCGGCCAGCCTGCGATTCCGACCGAATCCTCGGCGGTCGGAGGCGCGGTGGGCGGCGGCGCGGTCGCGGTGCCCGTGTCGGCAGTCGCCCCGGCCCCCTCCTTGAGCATCGTCACCGAGGCGTGCACCGGCCCGGACGGCGACAGCACCGGTGTCGATCCGCGCCGCAGTTCCACCGACACGGACTCGCCCGCCGGCACGTCGACAGTGCGTTCGTCTCCACGATCGCTGATCACGACCTCGACGGCATCGTCGCCCGTGTTCGTCAGGTGCAGCTTCGGCGACGGGCCCCTGGGCACGGCGAACATCAGGTCGGCGGTGAGCTCCGGTGCGGGCGTCATCCAGGCGAAATCCGCGCTGCGCCCGTCTGCGACCGTCTGCTTGGCGGCGGCGACGATCGGCTGCTCGGCGGCGATCTCGATGTCGTACACGCCCACCGGCACGTCTCCGAGTGAGAGCTCACTCGGCACGCCCTTGAGCAGACTCGTGCGGAACTCGGAGGGTGCGCCGCCGTTCTCGTCGCGCACGGTGATGACGGCGTCGCTGTCGGATGTGGGTGCGAGCATCCGCAGGACCGTTCCCTCGTCGCCCTCACCGGCGGCGGCCGTCACCTGCACGCCGGTGATGACCAGCGAGCGCTGCGCCTGGCTCATGCCGTCCTGCACGTCGGACCCGATCGGCCGCAGCACCTGCGTGAACGACGACTGCAGGCTGGCCCGCACCGGTGCGCCGTCCGCCGTGACCTGCACCACGGGGCTCGTCTCATCCGGGGCGATCGAGGCCAGCGGCACGGCGATCTGCGTCTTCGCCGGCACCGTCTGCGAGCTCGCCGAGCGGTGCACCCCGAACACGGTGAGCTTCACTGTGGAGACGACGTCCGAGGCGTTCGACAGGACGATCACATCGGTCGCTCCGGTGGACGCGTCCGCACCGACCAACCAGGTCTGCATCTGCGGAGCCCGGCATGCGGAGGCCGAGAGCCCTGCCACATCCTCCGTGCTCAGCGTGAGCGTCTCCGCACCCGCGATCAGCGGTGCCTTGCGATCGCGCACCTGACCGGTGAGGCTGTGCGCGCCGGAGCCGCCCGCGAGGTCGGGCATGTCGAGCGCTGCGGAGGCCGGATCGCCGTCGGATCCCCCGGACACAGTGCGCGGCACGCCGGCGGAGATCATCAGGTCGGCCTGGGTGGTGTCCCGACCGAGCACGCGGAAGGAGCCGTTGCACACCAGCACGCTGTCGCCGGGAACCGGGGCGACGCTGACCTTCGCCGGTTGATGCTCGACGCCCGGCCAGGGTGCGGCGACGCCCGCGAAGACGCCGAGCACGCATCCGACCGCGACGATCGTTCCGGTGAGGACGCGGGCGCTCGTCGCCGCCACGCGCAGGGCGCGGTTCGCGGTCATGATCGGTTCTCCTCGTCATCGGATGCCGCGGGCTCGGATGCGGCGGGGTCGTCCGGCTGTTCGATCGGGGGTGCCGGTTCCGCGGAGGCGGGCACGACGACGCTCGTGCCCTCGCCGGCGATGCTCGCCAGCTCGCGGGCCTCCGCGTCGGCCAGGGCGAGGACGTCACGCCGACGCGAGATCACCGCCGGCTCCTCCGGCGCCCGTCCGACGATCCTGGACTGCGCGCGCGCGGCGCGCCGCGAGGCCCGGGTCGGGATCGACAGCAGCAGGGCGGCGATCACAGCGATGAGCTGGAGCAGCACCACCAGTCGAGCGGCGGCCTGCTGGGCGTCGTCGAGGCCGGGCCGCGCCGCCACGCGTCCCTCGACCCTCCACAGCACGCCCCGGGCCGTGTCCCCCGCCTTAACGAAGCCGGTGCGCTGGCCGATCGAGGTGGCCGCGACGTTGTGCAGCGCCTCGCCCTTGTCGGAGCCGCCCGGCGCGAGGAGCACGAACGAGATCCCGCGATCGGCGAGCGACTTCGCCGCGTCGTAGTCCCGCGCCGAGAGCAGGTCGACCGCGAGCACGCTCACTCCGTCGTCGCGGGGCTCGGTGGCAGTGGAGAGCAGGGTGGTCTGCGCGCCCAGCGTGCGGCCGCGCCCCCAGACGACGTCCGTCGCCAGGGCCCCGTCGTCGCGCGGGGTCAGCACCAGCGTGCCGGCGTCGTCGTTCGACTCGGCCGCGACCAGGGCCGGGAGGGTCTGCGCGGCTGCGGCGCTCAGCTCGGCACGCTCCTGATGCTCCGCGGTCAGCGCGGGCAGCGCGCACACGGCGAGCGCCAGCCCTGCGACCAGCGCCGCCACCGAACGGAGCCAGGGAAGCGTGAGCGCGGTGTCGAGCGTGACGAGAGCCGCGCCGACGACGCCGACCCAGGCGAGGCTCAGGCCCGCACCGGGCCAGATCGCCGCGCTGTCGCCATGGAAGAAGCTCACCACGATGCCGACGGAGAGGAGCGACGTGCCGATCCCCGCCACCGTCACCACGAGCAGGATGATGCCGGCCCGCCAGCGCGGTGCGACCGCGGCGATCAGCGCCAGTGCGGCGAGCGGGGCGAGCAGCAGCGGCACCGCAGACATCGGCGCACCGGAGACCGATTCCCAGCCGGCGAGGTCCATCGAGGGGAAACCCATGGCCAGCACGCCTCGTCCCGCGGCGTCCGCCGTCGCCTGCGGACCCGCCGGCCAGATCGAACCGGGGTCGGCGAGCAGCGCGATCAGCGAGCCGTGACGCAGCTGCGCCCACGCCAGCGGCGCGAACAGGGCCGTCGCAGGGATGATCGTCCAGATCAGGCGCGCGGCGCCGTGGATGCG
>JAITUD010000483.1 GCA_031286555.1 Microbacterium sp.
TCGAGCGCCAGAGCCATCGCGATCATGATGCGCTGGCGCATGCCGCCGGAGAACTGGAACGGGTAGTCGTCCGCCCGGTTCGCAGCATCCGGGATGCGCACCGCGCGCATCATCTCGATCGCCGCGTCCCGCGCCTGCTTCTTCGGCATGCCCCGGTGCACGCGGTACAGCTCCGCGATCTGCGTCGACACCGTCTGCACGGGGTTGAGCGCGCTCAGCGCGTCTTGGAACACCATGGCGATCCGCGCACACTGCACCTTGCGCAGCTTCGCCGCGGGCAGTGTGAGCAGGTCATCGCCGTCGAACAGGATGCGGCCGTCGGTGATGGTCGAGGCGGGCTTGGGCAGGATGCCCATGATCGCCTTCGCGGTGATGCTCTTGCCCGACCCCGACTCCCCGAGCACGGCGAGGGTCTCGCCGCGGTCGAGGGTGAAGCTGACGTCCTGCAGCGCGGTGATGGGCGGGTTCCCGGGCGATCGGAACTCGAGGGACAGGTTCTGGACGTCCAGCAGGGCGGTCATCGGCGGGCCTTCGGGTCGAGGGCGTCGCGCAGGCTCTCACCGAGCACGACGAAGGCGAGCGTGGTCAGGCCCAGCATCAGCGTGGGGAAGAACATCAGGAGCGGAGCGATCTGCCAGTTGCCGTCCTGGCTCGCGAGGGCGATCTGGATGCCCCACGAGAAGGCGGGCAGTTTGAGGCCGACGCCGAGGATCGAGAAGCCCGCCTCCGCGGCCATGCCGGCGCCGACGGACAGCGTCGTCATCACGATCAGCGGGGTCACGGCGTTGGGGATCACGTGCGAGCGCAGGATGCGCCACGGGCCGACGCCCAGTCCGCGGGCGGCCTGGATGTACTCCAGGTTGCGCACCTGCATCACCGAGCTGCGCATGTACCGCATCGTCGCCGCCCAGCTGAACAGCACCAGCACGAACACGATGGTCCACACCGTGCGGGAGCGGAACTGGTAGAGGATGACGAGGCTGGCGATGCCGACCGGGATGCCGAGGATCACGTTCGAGGTCCAGGAGATGATCGAGTCGGTCACGCCGCCGAAGTAGCCGGCGAGAGACCCCGCGATCAGCGCGATCCCGAACGAGATCGCGGCGGTGTAGACGCCGACCTCCAGGGACGTGCGCGCGCCGTAGACGATGTTCGACCAGTAGTCGCAGCCCTGGATGTCGAAGCCCATCGGGTGCCCCGGCTCGGGCCCCACGCGGGACATCGACAGATCGCAGTCGCGCGGGTCGATGTTCGTGAAGAGGGTCGGGAACAGCGCCATCAGCGTGACGACGATGATGATGAGCGCGGCGATGTCGAAGAACGGGCTCTTCCAGAGGCTGCGCAGTCCGCTGCGGGGGCGGCCGCGCCGTCGCCGGGCGGTGATGAGCGAGGTGGTGGACTCAGACATGGCGCACCCTCGGGTCGATGATCGGGTAGAGCAGGTCGACGACCAGCGCCGCGACCAGGTAGAAGAGCAGCAGGAACACCGAGACCCCCACGACCACGGGGCCGTTCTGCAGGTCGATCGCCCTGGCGAGGGTTCCGCCGAGGCCGGGCAGGTTGAAGATCGTCTCGATGAGCACCGACCCGCCCAGCAGCGCGGCCATGCTCAGTCCGAGGTAGGTGACGACCGGCATGAACGCGTTGCGCAGCGCATGCACCCACATGATCCGCTGCGGACCGATGCCCTTCGCCGTCGCGGTGACGATGTAGTCCGAGCGCAGCACGTCGACCAGGCTGGTGCGGCTGAGACGGGCCAGTGGCGATGCCGTCTCGAGCGCCAGCACCATCGCCGGCATGATGAACGCCAGTGGGAAGCCCTCTCTCACTCCGGATATCGGCAGCCAGTGCAGCTTGATGCCGAACAGGTACTGCGAGAAGTAGGCGATGATGAACCCCGGCACTGCCAGGAAGAAGATCGTGAAGAACAGGTTGAACTTGTCCGGGAACTTCCCCTGCCGCAGGCCCGCCCACACGCCGAGGCACACACCGATGATGAGCTTCAGCACGAACGCCGACAGTGCGAGCACCACGGTGTAGGGCAGCGCGGTCGCGATCAGCGTCGAGACGGAGTTGCCGTTGAAGTCGTAGCCGAAGTCGCCGTGCAGCACGCCCCAGAGGTACTTCGCGTACTGCACGAAGAACGGATCGTCCAGGTTGTACTGCGCTCGGATCGCCGCGATGGTCGAGTCCGAGAGCCGCTTCTCTCCCCCGGCGAGCCGGGTCACCGGATCACCGGGGATGAGGAAGACGAGCAGATAGACGAGGAGCGTCGACCCGATCAGGGTCGGCACCATCATCAGGATGCGCCGCAGCGCGTAGCGCAGCATCAGTCCCGCGCCGGCTGATGCGCCGCGTAGTAGTCGAGCATCTCGTCGCTCAGGCGGGGGATCTCGTAGGGCTCGGAGTTGGACCGGATCGAGAGCGCGCCGGCGATTCCCGCGGCCACCGCATCGCGTGCCGCGACGGGGCTGGTGTCGGTCGGCGCGCCCGTGCGGACGAACTCCACGAACTCGGCGACGGTGAGCGGGTCGGCGCCGCCGTGGCCGCCGTCGCCGCCGTCCTCGATCGGGTAGCGCACGTGCCCCTTCTCGAGGTAGTCGCTGCGCGCGTTCCAGAGTCGGATCTCGCCGCCGGCGTCGTCGTCGAAGTTCTCGATGCGCCCCTCGGTGCCGATGACGGTGTAGTTGCGCCAGTAGTCCGGGGTGAAGTGGCACTGCTGGTAGCTCATGAGCACACCGGAGTCGGTGCGCATCATGATCATCGAGATGTCCTCGACGTCGATGACCGGGTTGAGGTCCTGCTGCGCGGCCGGGGGCCAGTTCGACATCGAGAACCAGTCGCCCATGCGACGGTCGGAGTTGTCGCGGCGGGACTCCACGTCGCCGTAGATCGCCAGCTCGCCCATGCCCACCACGGAGCGCGTGGAGGTGCCGGCGATCCAGTGCATCACGTCGATGTCGTGCGCACCCTTCTGCAGCAGCAGGCTCATCGCCTTGTCGCGCTCGGCGTGCCAGTCCTTGAAGTAGTAGTCGCCGCCGTGGCCGACGAAGTGCCGGCACCAGATCGCCTTGACCTCGCCGATCTCGCCGCGGTCGACGATGTCCTTCATCATGCGCACCACCTGCATGTGCCGCATGTTGTGGCCGACGTACACCTTGGTGCCGGTGCGGTAGGCGGTCTCGAGGATGCGGTCGGCATCCTCGATCGAGATCGCGAGGGGCTTCTCGATGTACGACGGGATGCCCGCCTCGAGCAGCTCGATCGCGACCTCGGCATGCGTGAAGTCGGGCGTGGTCACGAAGGCGCCGTCGATCTCGATGCCGGAGGCGAGCAGCTCCGCCACCGAGGCGAACACCGGGATGTCGCCGAACAGGCGTGCCGCGCGCTCATGGGTGCGAGGGTCGGGATCCACCGCCGCGACGACTGTGCCGCCCACCTCCTTCACATGCAGCGCGAGGCCGACGCGGGCGCCGACTCCGATCGCTGCGGCGCGGAAGGGAGCCTGCTCAGAGGCGGTGT
The DNA here is from genome assembly GCA_031286555.1 of Microbacterium sp. Taxonomy (GTDB): domain Bacteria; phylum Actinomycetota; class Actinomycetes; order Actinomycetales; family Microbacteriaceae; genus Microbacterium. The sequence continues at coordinate 3,523 of JAITUD010000483.1, forward strand.
CGGTGGTCATCTGTTCGTTCTCCGGGTCGATGGTGATGACGGGTGCCGGGACGTCCGGCACCCCGTAGATGCGGGAGGAGTGCTTCTCGAAGGCGAGTCCGAGTGCGCCGAGCGCCGCGGCATCCGCCCCCAGCTCTCCCCCGCGGATGATCCGCGTGCCGGTGTCGATGCCGGTCACGGCGGTGCGGATGCCCTCGGCGAGGGGGCCGGCGATGAGGTCGGCGAACTCGCCGAGCTCGCCGCCGAGCACGATGACATCGGGGTCTGCGGTCAGCAGCAGGGCCGCCATCGCGGGCGTCATCGCCGCGCTGAGCGACTCGAGCGCGGCGAGACCGCGCAGGTCGGCGGGGTC
>JAITUD010000101.1 GCA_031286555.1 Microbacterium sp.
GGAGCTGTTCGCCCGGTTCGCGCGCGGCGATGCCTCCCGTGCGCGCCAGACCGGCGGCACCGGCCTGGGCCTGGCCATCGCCAAGGCGATCGTCGAGGGCCACGGCGGCACGATCACCGTCGAGAGCCGGCCCGGCGACACGACGTTCCTCGTGCGTCTGCCCGCTTCCCCCGGCCAGACTTCCTCCGCAGCATGAGACTCGTGCGGGTGGGACCTGTGTCATGCCCGAACGGAAGTCTCGCGGGGGACCGACGTCTCAGTAGCCGGCGAAGGCGTCCGTGGTGAGGGAGCGGGCCTTCTGCAGAGCGGGGGCCAGGTCTGCGATCAGGCGGGGCGGGCCTGAGATGAACGCGTGCCTGGCCGGCAGATCGGGGACGATCTGCTCCAGGCCCTCTGCATCGAGCCGCACGCCGCGAGCCCATGTCCAGTGCGCGGGCAGATCCTGCGGGCGGTCACGGGTGAAGACGATGACCGGCACGCCGGTCGCGATCAGTTCTTCGCGGAACGCCAGCTCGGCAGCATCCGAGGCCACGTAGATCAGAACCACGTCGCGGTCCGCACCGGCACTGCGCAGCTCGCGCAGCGGGGAGACGAACGGCGTGACGCCGATGCCCGCGGCGACCATCAGCACGGGTGCCTCGCCGCGCGGCAGCACGAAGTCGCCCCACGTGCCGGTCACCGCGAGAACGGCACCGGGCTTCGCCTCGGCGAGTGCGCGCTTGTAGCTGGACGGATGCTGCTGATCGCCGTTCTTGTACGCGATGCGCAGCGTCGGCAGGTCAGAGGGCGCGGACAGGATGCTGAACTCGCGGCGCGTGCCGCGGGCATCCGGCCGGTGATGCGGCACGTCGAGCTCGAGGTACTGTCCTGCGAGGAACCGCAGCCGGCTCTTCGTGCGGAACGTGAGCTCCTGCACGCTGGGCGTGACGAACTCGCGCTTCTCGAGCACCAGCCGCACCGAGCCGCGCAGCGCGAAGGCGAAGGCGAGCAGGTTGCCGATCAGCAGGGCGCGCTCCTGCCCGAGTGTGAACAGACCGCCCACCGGGATCGGCCAGCCCACCAGCACGCCGACCACCGCGGCGACCCAGAACTGCTGCCAGCGCCGCGGCGGGAGGGTGAGCGGCTCGGAGAGCATGAAAGCGCCGAGGAACAGGATCGGCGACTGCAGCAGCGCCATGCCGATCGAGTCGGCCAGGGCGAAGTCGAGTCCGGCCGCGGACAGCTGCACCGCCTGCCTCACCACCGATGTGCCGACAGCGATCACCACGAACAGCAGCACCACCCGCACCTTCTCGGTGCGCCACAGCACCAGCAGGCCGAGCGCAGCGACGGGTACCGCCATCGCCGGCGTGCCCACCCACCACGACGCCGTCGTGCCGAGACCGAAGACCGACACGACCGCCGCGCCGAAGGCCGCCGGGTTGAGGATGTGCCTGCCGCGCCACGCGATGACGTACTTCGACAGGCTCGCCAGCGCACCGGCGAGCGCGACTCCGCCCAGGCCGGACGGCGTCAGCTGCGGCTGCAGCACGAACAGAAGGATCAGTGAGGTGACCAGCGAGGACTCGATGCGCCAGGGCAGTCGCAGGAGGCGCTGCGCGGCGGCGTCGACCGCCGAGATGACGATCCCGAGCACCGCGAATGTCGCCAGGAGCTCGACCGCGGAGGGGCCGACCTCGCCGAAGAACGACAGCCCGAGGGCGATGAGGGCGAGCCCGATCAGCGCGAACAGCACGAATCTGTACATCGAGATCGCGGCGAGCACGGCCAGCACGCGCTGACGGAACGCGGTGAGAGAACTGATCACGGGACAAGTCTCTCTTACCGATCACGGGTGAAGAGCTCATCGGGGAAGCCGATGGATGCCTGCACACGGCCGTCCGTGGACATGCGCACCCAGTCGATGCCGCGGGCATCCGCGAACGCCGGGCCGCCGTCGAAGAACAGGGCCGTCGTCGCGGCGTCGGCGAGCATCGCCTCCGGCGCGAGCGCCCAGGTCGCGGCCCAGGTGCGCACCGGCAGGCCGGTACGCGCGTCGAGCACGTGGTGCAGGCCGTCGCCCCATGCCCGGCGGTTGGTCGCCGAGGCGCACAGCGCCCGGTCGCCCACCTCCACCACGCCGATCGCACGCGCCGGGTCGTACGGATGCTCCAGAGCGATGCGGATGCCGCCGCCACGGAGCGCGAGGTCGCCGCCGGCGTCCACCACCACGCGGCCGTCGACGGAGGACAGCGAGGCGAGCACGAGATCGACCAGTCTCCCCTTGCCGAGCGCGCCGACGTCGATCACTCCCGGCACCGACAGCGACAGCGTGGCATCCGTCCAGTGCAGCGCCTCGGTCCACTCCGCCGGAGCGGGCCGCGCGGTGCTGGCGGTCAACGAGTACTTCGAGTCGTAGCCGAGCGCCGCGAGACTCGCACCGGCGAGCGGGTTCACCGCTCCGGCCGTGGCATCCGAGAGCTCTCTGTACAGGTCCAGCATGGCGACGGCATCCGCCGGCGACGGCACCTCACCCCCACCCGCGATCCGCGACACGGTCGAATCCGCACGGAACCGCGACCACTCAGCATCGAAGGCTTCGATCAGCGTCGTGACCGCAGCCCTGCTCCCGGCATCAAGCGGCTGCTCCGTCTCGATCTCCCAGCGGGTGCCGATCGCCTCGAATCTCCAGGTCTCCATGGGCTCCGGTCTCACTCCTTGCGGGTGCTCCACCTCACAGACCCGCAACGAACGAGACCGGAGCAGGGGGAAGCAGCAACTACTCGGCGGCCTGCTGCTTGATCTTCTCGATCGCCTGGTTGAACCCGGCGCTCGTCAGCGAGGATCCGGCGACACGATCGACCTTCAGGTCGTCGATCCTCTTGCCGTCGACGAGCGCGTCGACGCCGTCGATGAACTGCCCCTGGTACTGCTCGGTCTCCCACGCCTGCGGGTCGCCGGTGACCTCGAGGTCGCTGACGGTGCCGCCGGACAGGGTGAGGGTCACCGAGATCGTCTCGACCGTCTCGGGCGTCTGGTACGACCCCTCGGCGGTGTACGTGCCGTCCTGGTACGACCCTGCCGAGGCCGAGGTCTCGGCGTCCGCCGCGCCGGAGCATCCGGCCAGCAGCAGCACGCCGGCGGCGCCGGCGAGAGCGGTCACGGTTCGGGTCGTCTGGGAGGTCATGGCTCCAGCATCCGGTGCCGGCCTATGAGAGCTCCCCGGAGAACCCATGAACGGGATAAGGCGCGTCACGCCTCGCCGTTGAACATGCTGGTGACCGAGCCGTCCTCGAAGACCTGCTTGATCGCGGTCGCGAGCAGCGGCGCGATCGGCAGGATCGTCAGTCCGGGGAACCGGCGCGACTCGGTCAGCGGGATCGTGTCGGTGACGACGACCTCGTCGATCGCGGAGTCCTGCAGACGATCGGATGCCGGATCGCTGAAGATCGCGTGGGTCGCGGCGACGATCACCTTGCGGGCGCCGTTGGCCTTGAGCGCCTGAGCGGCCTTGACGATCGTGCCGCCGGTGTCGATCATGTCGTCGACCAGCAGGCAGGTGCGGCCGTCGACGGCGCCGACGATCTCGTGCACCGAGACCTGGTTGGCGACCTTCGGGTCGCGGCGCTTGTGGATGATCGCGAGCGGCGCGTCGAGGCTGTCCGACCAGGTGTCGGCCACGCGCACGCGGCCCATGTCGGGCGAGACGATCGTGAGCGTCTCACGGTCTTCCGCGGTGAGGGTCTCCTCGAAGTGCTTCAGCAGCACGGGCTTGGCGAACAGGTGGTCGACCGGCCCGTCGAAGAAGCCCTGGATCTGCGCGGCGTGCAGGTCGACGCTCATCACGCGGTCGGCGCCGGCGGTCTTCAGCAGATCGGCCACGAGACGGGCGCTGATCGGCTCGCGGCCGCGGCCCTTCTTGTCCTGACGGGAGTACGGGTAGTACGGGGCCACGACGGTGATGCGCTTGGCCGACGCGCGCTTGGCGGCGTCGAGCATGATCAGCGTCTCCATCAGCCACTCGTTCACCGGCTCGCCGAACGACTGCACGATGAACAGGTCGCAGCCGCGGATCGAGACCTCGAACCGGGCGTAGATCTCACCCGAGGCGAAGGTGCGGTGCTCGACAGGCGCGATCTCGGTGCCCAGGGCACCCGCGACCTGACGCGTCAGCTCGGGAACCGAGCGCCCGCCCGCGACGACGAGTCGCTTCTTGGTCTTGGCGATCAGACCCGGCGCGACGCCGTTCTCGCGGTCCAGCTCGATCGTCTTCTTCTTGCGCCCCATCGGGATCCGCCTATTCCGCCGATTCGGCCCGTGCCGCAGCATCCGCCGCAGCCGTGCCCGCCCTGTTCTTCTCGACCCACCCCTCGAC
>JAITUD010000010.1 GCA_031286555.1 Microbacterium sp.
ATGTACTTGAAGTCCGGCTCCCAGGTCTCGTCATCGACGAAGACGGGGGCGACCAGCACCACGGCATCTGCGCCCGGAATGGCCTCGGCGTAGTCGGTGGTCGCGCGCAGACGGCCTACGGGAATCAGCTCCTCGAGCCGCTCCTGCAGCTCCGCTTCGCCGGGGAACGGCTCCTTCGCGGCATTGATCGAGTCGACCGCCCTCTGGTTGACGTCGACACCGATCACGTCATGACCGGAGGAGGCGAACTGGACGGCGAGGGGAAGCCCGATCTTTCCAAGGGCCACGACGGCGATGCGCATGAATTCGATCCTACTAGAGCCGCATGTGGCGACCCGGGGACGATGGCTTCGGGAAGCTGCGCAGGTCAGTGCTGTCCGCAAGGCGACGGCGGGTCGCCATCGTAGTAGGTCGGACCTCCTAGCCTCTCAAACGCGTTGCATATCGCCGGATCAACCGAACCCACACCACCGATGATCACGGCACGGCTACTGTGCAACCGCAGGAACTCGCGATCGAATGCGTCTGTGTAGTCGGCTGGCCGAGTCAGAAGCACGGGGCCCCCCGTTGACGCGGCGAGCGGTGCTGCTGCGAGAGCGTCAGGAAAGTTCAGACCACTTGCCACATAGACGACGCCGGCGGTTCCCGGCGCGAAGCCATGCTGAGATGCCGCAATCGAAGTTGCGAACCTGTCCGCTCCCCCAAGCCGGACGACTGGCTTGACGGACAGAGCCGATAGTCGGGATTCCACAGCCCGGCTCACCGCACCGGCTCCGCCGAGGATGACGATACGTTCCGGTGCAAGTCTCTGGATCTGGTCGAGGATGACGTCCGGTACCTCCGCCGACCGCACGAGAAGCAGTGGCGCTCGGTTGCGTCCGGCGAGATAGGCGCCTGAGAGCGCGTCCGGGTACAAGGCGCCGGAGGCCACGTAGATGACGCCTCCCCGGGATTGCGGGAACCCTGCGCGGGCCGCATTCGCGGAAGTCGCATACCGATCCGTGCCCTGCAGGCGAGTCGTCGTCGCCCCACTCACGAGTCCGCGAAGCTCGCGCTCGACCGCGCTGCTGATGGCACCGACACCGCCGACGATGGTGATGCTGGACGGCTTCAACCGCTGGATCTCCTTCCGGACTACCGCGGGCAGCGAGTCCCGCCCCGTCAGCAGAAGAGGGGCACCGCGAAGCGCCGCGAGCGGAGCGGCCGACAGCGCGTCCGGGAAGTCCGATCCGCTGGTGATGAACACTGCCCCACCTGCTGGCTCCGAACGCGACTGTGAGATCGCGACCGCAGTCGCGTAGCGATCTGCGCCCGCGAGCCGAGTCTGGGTGACCGGCGGGATGAGGACCGCATCGATCCCCGTGACGACTTGCGTGCCGGATATCGGCACGCGACCGGCTGTCCAGCGATCTGTCCCACCCCGCCAGAACGTGCGCTGGAGCGAACGCAGACGATCATTCGGGGGCAGGAACTCGATGTCATATGACGAACTCGGCAGGCCGCTGACAGAGTACTTCCCGTCGTCGTCCACGAATGCGGTGTAGTTCCAGTCCGCGATCGCTTCCGCGCCGACATAGTAGATCTGCGATGTGATGTAAACGTAGGCGCCGTTGATGGGCTTGCCGTCGCGCCCGGTGACTCTGCCTGAGATCGTCCCGCCACGAACGAGCGCCCCGTTCGCTCCCGAGATCGACTGGCCAGCCACCACGGTGAACTCCACAGATTTGAGCTGAGTCCCCTTCGGCGACCAGTATCGCGATTGGTACCCGTCCGCCGTGAATCTCAGCGTGTACGTCCCGGCAGGGATCCCAGTGGCTGTGTATTCACCGGACGGACCGGTGAAAGAATTGTAGACGCACGCGCCCGGCCTGCAGATCGAGACCGCCGCATGTTCGACGCCCGTGCCACCATCCCCGGTCACTCTGCCCGAGATCGTCACGGAAGCGGCGTCTGCGGACGACTCCGCCAGGGCCGGCGAAGCGACGCCGGACGCCACCAGGGCGGTCAGGATCGTCGCAAGCACTGTGACGCGCGCCAGCGCTCCAAGTCGTCCGGTCATGTCGCCCTCTCTGACATCGAGACATAGACGGACTCGATCTTATGTGCTCCCACTACACCACGCGACGCAGGTACGGGATCCGACGAATGCCGTACACCACGGCGAAGGAGAGCACCACGACCAGCACCCATTCCAGCACGGTGAGCAGGAAGGAAGAGTCCGCGGCGGCGAACAGCGGCGTGCGACGCATTACGAGCATGATCGCGAAGTGCACCAGGAACACGCCGAAGGCACTGTCCGAGAGCTCCCGCAGGATGCGGGCGCCGCGCTCCCGCGGGGTCCAGCCGGACAGGAGACTGTTCGCGCAGACGAACACGCCGATCGACGCGATCGCGACGAAAGGGCCGAAGTAACTCACTGGAGCGACCGCGTCGAGAACACCCGTCCGCGGCCGCAGCCCGTACTGGGCGATCGGGACGACCAGTGCGACGAAGGTGACCAGAAGACCCACCGCGAGACGCCACCCGCGCAGGACCAGGCCGCGCAGCGCCCAGCCCGCCAGGAAGTACCCGGCGTACGGCAGCCATTGGGTGAGCGCGAGCAACGTTAGCGGTCGCGGGTCGCCCATGGCCGTGAGCAGGCTCGACGATGATCCGGTGACCACCGTGGCGACGAGCACGGTCGTGGCGAAGATCACGGCTCGCCGCTGTCCCCCCTCCTTCAGGAAGGCCGCAAAGACAGGGGCCACGGCATAGAGCCCGACGATCAGCCAGAGGAAGTAGAGATGCGTGTACGGCCGCCCCTCGAGGAAGAACCTGACGAGGTCGGCGCGGCTGATCGACGCACCGGTGAGCGCCGTCCGGATCACGAAGAAGTAGAACAGCGACCAGAACACGAGCGCCGGCGCCAGCCGCAGCAGGCGACGCCGATAGAACGACGACGGTCCTTGCTCGTACTGGCGCGGCTCCAGGATCAGCGCACCGGAGATCATCACGAACACCGGCACGACCCAGACGAATCCGATGTCGACGACGACGGCACCCCACCATCCGGCGCTCCCGTGCCGCACCGGGTTGGCGACCAGCCCCGCGAACACGTGGATTGCGGCGACACCCATGACCGCGACGACTCGCGTGACGTCGAGCGACCAACGGCGCGTCGTCGCGCGAGTGGCAGTGGCTGTGGCGTTCATCACCCCATGCTAGGTGAGCGGCGTCAGATGTTCTGCGGCCCTGCCGCGAGCACCTGGATGACGCGCTCTGCGGCGTTGCCGTCGCCATAGGGTGCCGCGTCCGTCGCACCCGGACGAGGACGTGTGACGCCGGCGGCGATCTCCTCGGCGGTGTTGGCCAGGATGTTCCAGCCGAGGTCGACGGTCTCAACCCACTCCGTCTCGGTACGAACCGTGGTGCACGGCACGCGCAGCAGGAAGGCCTCCTTCTGCAGACCGCCCGAGTCGGTGACCACACCGGCGCTCGAGAGCGCGGCCGCGATGAGTTCCGCATACGCCAGCGGCGCGTGCGCGATGAGCGTGCCCTGGTTCAGCTCGATGCCATGCGCGGCCGCCTTGGCGACCACGCGCGGATGCGCGAGCAGCACGACAGGGCGGTCAAGACCGCCGAGGGCGGTCGCGATCTCCGCGAGTCGGGCCGGATCGTCGGTGTTCTCGGCACGATGGATGGTCGCCAGGTAGTAGCCGCCCGCCTCGAGGTCGAGCTCCGCGAGCAGCACGGACGGCTCGGCACCGACCTGGTCACGCACCTCGTACAGCACATCCGTCATCACATCACCGACCAGCACGGTGCGCTCGG
>JAITUD010000069.1 GCA_031286555.1 Microbacterium sp.
ACCGCGATCACGCGCAGTCCGGCGGTGTGCACGAAGTACGCCTCGGGCGACTCGGAGTGGTGCTCGGCCGCACCGATGCCGCCGGCCCACGGGATGCGGATCGTGATCGGCATCTTCACACGGCCCTGCGTGCGGTAGTGTAGCTTCGCGACCTGCGAGACGATCTGGTCGAAGCCCGGGTACACGAAGCCGTCGAACTGGATCTCCACGACAGGCCGGTACCCCCGGAACGCGAGTCCCACCGCCGTGCCGATGATGCCCGACTCGGCAAGCGGAGTGTCGATCACGCGCTTCGCGCCGAACTCGTCCTTCAGCCCGTCGGTGATGCGGAACACGCCGCCGAGCGTGCCGATGTCTTCGCCGAGCAGGACGACCTTCTCGTCGTTCTTCATGGCCTGGCGCAGGCCGGCGTTCAGAGCCTTGCCGAGTGTGATCTCCGCCATCTCAGGCCCCCTCGAACGTCGCGAGGTAGGCGGCATACTCGTCGCGCTCGCGCTCCAGGCCAGTGTGCGGCTCGGAGTACACGCCGTCGAACACGGACAGCGCAGGCCTGGTCACCATGCCCAGGCATGCTGCGCGCATGTCTCGGGCGAGCACGTCCGCATCGGCCTGCGCCTCCGCGGCCTGCTCGTCACTCAGTTCGCCGGCCGCACGCAGGTGAGCCTCGACGCGGGCGATCGGGTCGCGGCGGCGCCAGGTCTCCAGTTCTGCGTCGTCGCGGTAGCGCTTCGGATCATCGGCGGTCGTGTGCGGACCCATCCGATAGGTCACCGTCTCGATGTACGCCGGCCCCTTGCCGGAACGGGCGTGCTCGAGAGCCCAGCGCATCGCCGCCATACAGGCGAGCACGTCATTGCCGTCCACGCGCATGCTGGGGATGCCGAAGCCGGGAGCGCGACCGGCGAGCGGGAACTGCGACTGCAGTCCGACCGGCTCGGAGATCGCCCAGTGGTTGTTCTGGCAGACGAATACGACGGGCACGTGGTACGACGCGGCGAATACCATGGCCTCGTTCACATCCCCCTGGCTGGTCGCACCGTCGCCGAAGTACGTGATCGCGACCTCATCGGTGCCGTCGTGCTGGATGCCGAGCGCATAGCCGACCGCGTGCAGGGTCTGCGCACCGATGATGATCTGAAGCGGAGCGACGTTCAGGTCGGCGGGATCGAAGGCAGACCCCTCCTCGCCGCGCCACATGCGCACGTAGTCGCCGGGCTGGGCACCGCGGGCCAGCAGCACGCCGTGCTCGCGGTAGCTGGGGAACACGAAGTCCTGCGGCGCCAGCGCGCGGGCGGTGCCGATCTGCGCGGCCTCCTGCCCCTGGCAGGGCGCCCACAGGCCCAGCTGTCCCTGGCGCTGCAGAGCCACGCCTTCGGAGTCCACTCGGCGGAGCACGATCATGTCGCGGTACAGCGCGCGCAGCTGCGCGGCGTCCACATCGGCGACATAGGGGTCGAGCTGCGGATTCGGCACGCGAGTGCCGTCCGGAGCGAGGATGCGCTCGGCGAGATCAAGATCTGATTCGACGAGTGGCGTGGTGTGCGATGACATCGGTGTCCTCCTGACGTGGGTGCCCTTGTGGGGCTTTCACGGGGCGCGACTGCGGTGTCGGCCTCTTCCTGAAGGGTACGTCCGTTTCACACGTCGCTCAAGCATTCTGGATGCTGCTGAGCATGTTGCCCAATGGGCACCGTCCAGTTCCTGCTATCGTGTGACACTATGCCTGGACTCGACCGAATCGATCTCGATCTGCTCTCCGCCCTCGCGGAGGACCCCCGTGTGACCATCGTGGCGCTCGCCGAGAAGCTCGGCCTGTCCCGCAACACCATCCAGGCGCGTATGGCCCGATTGGACGAGTCGGGCGTGTTCCAGTCCTATGAGCGGTCCTTCTCCACGGAGGTGCTCGGCTTCCCGCTGCAGGCCTTCATCAGCATCGGCGTGCGTCAGACCGAGCTGCCCCGGATCACGGCCGAACTGGCCAGGATCCCCGAGGTCGTGCAGGCGCACGGGCTGAGCGGATCGATCGATCTGCTCGCCCGGGTCGCGTGCCGCGACGCCCGTCACCTCTTCGACACGGATGCCCGCATCCTGTCGATCGAGGGAGTCGAGCGCACCGAGACCTCCCTCGCCATGGGCGAGGTGATCCCGTTCCGCGCGGCAGGGCTCATCGGACTCGCGCGCCGCGAGGCCTGATCAGGCCCCCGACCTGGCCGGAAGCCTCAGGAACCGACGGATCGCACCGGCGGCCTCGGCGGGGGTCTCGTAGTGGATCAGGTGGCCGACCTCGGCGATCTCGACCAGCTCGGCATCGGGGAACATCGTCGCCAGGCGACGCTCGTCCTCGATCGGGGTGATGTCGTCGCGCTGAGCTGCGACCATCAGCGTCGGCACCTCAATAACCGGCGCGAAGGCGCGCACGTCGTGCGAGACGCTGGTGACGAACGCGTCGTGCAGCACGTCGCGATCGGCGAACCGCGAGAAGTAGGTGTCGTGCTGATCGTGGATGAACGCGCGCAGCGCGGGGTCGGAGGTCTTCGCCATGGTCAGGCTCATCACCCGCACGATCAGCCCGTTGCGCAGCAGCGCGGTGCCGATCCGCTCGGGAAGCTTCGCACCGAGCGCGTAGTACATGACGGCTAGGCGCGTCATCACGCCCTTGGGGCCGGCGAGCGCCGGCGCGCCGATCGGGTTGATCAGGATCAGCTGAGGCGTCTCGAGGCCACCCGCGACGGCCGCGGATGCCACGATCGACCCGAACGAGTGCCCAAGGATCACCGCCCCCGGAGCGACCGCACGTGCGAACTCGGTCAGCCACCCGGCGTACGCCCCGAGGTCGTGCTCCTTGTCGGGCAGCGGTGCGGTCTCGCCGAAGCCCGGGAGATCGGGCGAGATCACACGCACGTCGGGCAGGTAGGCGACCACCGGCTCGAGCCCGTGGTGCTCGCCGCGGAACCCGTGCACCGCGATGATCGTCGTCGCCGCATCCGCCGGCCCGTACACCCAGTACGCCGTCGTGCCGCCGGCGACCTGCGCCTCGCGACGCTCGACCGGGATGCTGCTCAGGCGTGCGGCGTATGGGGATGCGGGCATGCTTCGAGTCTATGGTGACCGCCCGACATCGCCGCTCCTGGGCATGCCGTCCCGGGAATGTCCGGACCCTTCCCTACCGTGGAGCCATGGCACCCGAACAGCTTCTCCCCCAGTGGCTGACCCGAGTCGGTGTGTTCGACCTCGAGACCACCGGTGTCGACGTCGAGTCCGACCGGATCGTCACCGCCCATGTCGGCGTCCTCGACGCCCGAGGTCGCGAGATCGCGGCGCGCACCTGGCTCGCAGACCCCGGCATCCCCATCCCCGAGGGCGCGACGGCCGTGCACGGCATCACCACCGAGCACGCCCGCGCACACGGCCGCCCCGTGGCGGAGGTGGTCGAGCAGATCACCCGCGCGCTGCGGTCGCTGTTCGCGCAGGGGGTGCCTGTCGTCGCGTACAACGCCTCCTACGACTTCTCGCTGCTCGCGCACGAGGCACGACGGCACGGCGTCGAGCCGCTCGAGCAGCCGGGGCCGGTGATCGATCCGCTCGTGATCGACAAGGCGTACGACCGGTACCGTCCTGGCAAGCGCACGCTCGAGGTCGTCGCCGCGCACTACGCCGTGCCGCTCGACGGCGCTCACGAGGCCTCAGCCGATGCGATCGCCGCCGGCCGAGTGGCGCAGGCGCTCGCACGCGAGTTCGCCCTGCCCCAGACCGCGGGCGAACTGCACACCCAGCAGATCGGCTGGGCCCGTGCGCAGGCGGCCAGCCTCACGGAGTACTTCGTGAAGATCGGTCGTATCGATCCGGAGGAGAAGCTCGACGGCACCTGGCCGGTGAGAGAGGCCGCCGAGGCGGAGAAGTCCGCCTGAAGGGGGATGCCGCTGCTTCGTTGCGAAGCCTAACCTGAGGGTATGGAGGACGTGATCGGCTGGGCGATCATCGCGGTGTGGCTGGCGACGCCGGTCATCGCGGTCGCTCTGGCGTTCCGCTGGATCCTCTCGACCAAGTCCGTCGAGGAGAAGTACGAGAACAGCGGAGGCGGCTTCGCCGGCGGCCTTGATGCCGTCTTCTCCCCCACCGCCCACGAGGCGGGGATGGAGCGCGACCGTCAGACCCAGCGCACCGCCCCGGCTCCGGCGCCCGGTGACCCGCCCTGGACGATCGGTGACGGACGCATCCGCATCGACCTCTGATCCGCGGTATCAGGGCAAAGAGAAAGGCCCCGCCGAAGCGGGGCCTTCTGTCGGATTCGCCTTACTTGGCGGAACCACCGAAGTTCTTGAAGCGCTGGTTGAACTTCTCGACACGACCGGCCGAGTCCATGATGCGCTGCTTGCCCGTGTAGAACGGGTGCGAGGCCGAGGAGATCTCGACGTCGATCACCGGGTACTCCACACCATCGAGCTCGACGGTCTTGTCGCTGGTGACGGTGGAGCGGGTGAGGAAGGTCTCGCCCGAGCCGAGGTCGCGGAAAACGACGGCCTGGTACTCGGGGTGGATGTCAGTCTTCATGGGATTCCTTACGTGATGCCCTGGATTCTGCCAGGAGCGAGGGAAGTCTGCGGTGCGAATGCACCAAGGATCGATTCTAGCAGACCGACGTCAGGATGCCGCGCGCGCAGCATACCGTCCGCCGTCGGTGGTCAGCACGATCGGCATGCCGAAGGCGGTGCTGAGGTTCTCGGCGGTCAGGGCCTCTCCGAGCGGGCCGGCCGCGACGACCCCGCCGTCGCGCAGCAGCAGCACATGGGTGAACCCGATCGGGATCTCCTCGACGTGGTGCGTGACCATGACCATCGCCGGCGTCGTCGGCGAAGACGCGTAGCCGCTGAGCAGCGCCAGCAGCTCTTCGCGCGAGCCGAGGTCGAGGCTCGAGGTCGGCTCGTCGAGCAGCAGCAGCTCGGGGTCGGTCATGATCGCACGGGCGATCTGCACGCGCTTCTGCTCGCCGTCGCTGAGCGTGCCGAACAGGCGGTCCGCGAGGTGGTCGAGGTGCCACTCGGCGAGCACGCGCATCGCCTGGCGCTCGTCGATGTCCTCGTACTCCTCGTTCCAGCGGCCGAGCACCGAGTACGCGGCGGTGAGCACGGCGTTCAGCACCGTCTCGTCGCGGGGCACACGGCGGGCCATCGCGCTGGACGCGAAGCCGATCCGCGGACGCAGCTCGAACACGTCCGTGCGGCCCAGGGTCTCACCGAGGATCGTGACGGAGCCCGAGGTCGGGTGCAGCAGCGTGTCGGCCAGCTGCAGCAGGGTGGTCTTGCCGGCGCCGTTCGGGCCGAGCACCACCCAGCGCTGATCGTCCGAGACCTCCCAGGTCACGTGATCGACGATGTTGCGCCCTTCTCGGCGCACGACGACATCGGTGAATTCCAGAGCACTCGGCATGGGGCCAGCCTATCGGCTCAGCCGACCAGCTCCGCATACAGGGCCTGCGTCGTGTCGGCGATCGCGCCCCAGCTGAACTGCGCGCGGGCGCGCTCGCGCCCCGCCTCGCCGTACTCCTTCGCCCGGGCGGGATCGGAGACGACCTCGGTGAGCACGGCGGCGAGGTCGGCGACATACCGCTCGGGGTCCACGGGCGTGCCCGTGCCGTCCTGCACCTGCTCGATCGGCACCAGGCGTCCGGTGACCCCGTCATCGACGACCTCGGGGATGCCTCCGGTCGCCGTGCCGACGACCGCGGCGCCGCAGGCCATCGCCTCGAGGTTGACGATGCCGAGCGGCTCGTAGATCGACGGGCACACGAACGTCGTCGCGGCGGTCAGGATGGCCGACAGCTCGTCCCGCGGCAGCATCCGGTCGATCCAGATGACGCCGTCCCTGGTCTGCTGCAGCAGCCGGACGAGGTCCTGCACCTCGGTCATGATCTCAGGGGTGTCCGGAGCTCCGGCGCACAGCACCAGCTGCACCTCGGGCGGCAGTTCGGCCGCGGCGCGCAGCAGATAGGGCAGGCCCTTCTGCCGGGTGATCCGCCCGACGAAGACCACCGACGGGCGGGCCGGATCCATGCCGACGCTCCGCAGGAAGGCGGCATCCTCGACCGGCCGCCAGCGCTCCACGTCGATGCCGTTGTGGATCACGCGCACGCGCGCGGGATCGACCTGGGGGTAGCTGCGCAGGATGTCGTTCCGCATGCCCGCGCTTACTGCGATGATCGCGGCCGCGTTCTCGTAGGCGAGCTTCTCCACGCCGCTCGACACGGCGTATCCCCCGCCGAGCTGCTCGGCCTTCCACGGCCGCAGCGGCTCGAGGCTGTGCGCGGTGAGCAC
>JAITUD010000084.1 GCA_031286555.1 Microbacterium sp.
GCCGTGCAGAGCCTGATCGCCGCGCTGCGTCCGCACGTGCGCGCGCTGGCGGCCGGCGAGCAGCCGTTCCTGCTGAAGCTGCCCAACCTGTTCCACCTCGCGACGGACGTCGAGGCGGAGCTGCAGAACGGCGCTTCGGCGCTCGATCTGGTCGGCGCACTGCACCCCACCGCTGCGGTCGGCGGCACGCCGACGGATGTCGCGGTGCAGGCGATCAGGCGGCTGGAGCCCTTCGACCGCGGTCGATACGCCGGGCCGGTGGGCTGGGTGGACGCCGCGGGCAACGGCGAGTGGGCGATCGCGCTGCGCTGCGCGCAGTTCCGCACCGGCGAGCGCCCTGGCCCCGTCTCCTCGTACACCGACACGATCCCGGTCACGGCGTACGCGGGTGCCGGCATCGTCGCGGGCAGCGACCCAGAGACCGAGCTGCTCGAGACCAGGGTGAAGTTCCGCCCGATCGTCGACGCTCTGGCCTGATCAGCCCGGGATCAGCTCTCCGCGAGGCGGAGCTTCTCGGTCGGCACGTCGAAGTCGGCCGCCGGCCACTGCGGGTCGATTCCCTCGAGCGCCGCAATGAGCAGCTCCTGCACGGCCAGCCGCGCGTACCACTTGTGGTTCGCCGGGACGACGTGCCACGGAGCATCCGCCGTCGAGGTGCGATCGAAGACGGTCTGATAGGCGTCCATGTAGTCATTCCACAGCAGCCGCTCGTCGACGTCGCCGGGGTTGTACTTCCAGTGCTTGTCCGGACGGTCGAGCCGCTCCATCAGCCGGGTCTTCTGCTCGTCGGGCGAGATGTGCAGCATGACCTTCACGATGCGGGTCCCGGAAGCCGCGACCTGCTGCTCGAACTCGCGGATCGCGCCGTACCGGCGCTCGATCTCGGTGCCCGGTGCGAGGGACCGCACCTTCCCGATCAGGATGTCCTCGTAGTGCGAACGGTCGAAGACCCCGATGAATCCGCGCTGCGGGAGCCGCTTCTCCACACGCCAGAGGAAGTCGTGCGCGCGCTCCTCCGCTGTGGGTGCCTTGAACGCGGCGAGCTCCACGCCCTGTGGGTCGACGCCGCCGACGACGTGCCGCACGATGCCGCCCTTGCCGGCCGAGTCCATCGCCTGCAGCACCAGCAGCACGGCATCCGTGTCGCTGCCTACGCGGCTGGCGGCGAAGAGACGCTCCTGCAGATCGCCGAGAGCCTCGCGACGCTTCTCGAGCTCCTTCTCGCCGTGCGACTTCCCGTGCGGGAAACCAGGGGTCGATTCCGGATCGACGTCCGCGAGGCGGAATCCCTCGCCCACACGCAGGATCTCGGACGGATGCTCGTGCCACAGCTGCTTCGCCATGGGAACATCCTGCCGTACGCGAGCGCGGTCAGAGCGTGCCGAGCGCGTCGCGCGGCGCGGCGTCCTCGGCGAGGGTCTCCAGCACCGTCAGCAGCTGCCGCTCCTCGTACCGGAAGTGGCTCTCCATGATCGCGCCGAGACCGTCCAGGTGGCGGGCCAGATCGGCCGGGGCGGCATCCGAGTCGACGGCGGACTGCAGGCCGCCGATCAGGTGCGCCATCATCGAGTGGTCCTGTTCGAGCTTGCGCAGCACGGGCGCCAGTTCGGGATGCTCCCGCTCGATCGCGGGGAACAGAGACCGGTCCTCGCCGCGGTGGTGCGCGTCGAGCGCACTGCAGAATCCGCGGCAGTACAGCAGCAGGTCGCGGGTCGCCGGTGCTGCCTGCTCGCCCGCGGCGAGCGCCTCTCCTGTCACGCGCAGGGCCTCGCGCAGGCGGGCGTGCACCCGGCGGAGCTCATCGCTCCAGGCGGTGAATCGCTCTGTGTCCTGATCCATCCGGTCGAGCCTAGCGCTCGAGCGGCACCTCGATGAGCTGCGGTCCTGTCACCGGCGAGGTGAGCGCCTGGTCGAGCGCGGAGCGGGTGGAGACCCGCTGATACTCCCAGCCGTAGGCCGCCGCGAGGTCGGCGAAGCGCGCCGCGTGCGGCGTGTAGAACGCGCGGTCCAGATCGTCCTGCGGAGCGGATGCTGCGACCTCGAGCCCGTCGAAGATCGTTCCGCCGCCGTCATTGCCGATCACGACCTGGATGCGCGGCGCCGTCTCGCCGTCGGGCAGCAGCAGCGCCCCGACGTCGTGCAGCGCGGCGAGGTCGCCGAGCAGCACGCGGGTCACGCCGGGAGCGCCGTCGTCCTGGCTGGCCAGGGCGATGCCGATCGCGGTCGCGATCGTGCCGTCGATGCCGGCCAGCCCGCGATTGGCGTGCACCGGCACCTTCTTGCCGCCGAGCACCTGGTCGGCAACGCGCACCAGGCGCGAAGACCCGAAGACGAGGCGATCGTGCGGCCAGGTCGCCCGCCATACAGCGTCGGCCAGCAGCGCACGGTCGACCGGGCGGCGCACGGCATCGAGCTCGGCCTTCACCGCGCCGAGGCGCGCGGCGTTGTCGTCGGAGTACAGGCCGGCCTGGTCGGGCGCGGCCTCGGAGAGATCGACGACAGAGGCCTGCGACACCGTCATCCAGGCACCCAGCCACTGCCGATCCGTCGCGCCCGACTCCACGGTCACGGCGGATGCGGCGGTGGTGCGCCCGTTGAGGTCGAGCGGCTCTCCCCCACTCTGCACCGCGACCACGTCGACGTCGTCACGCGAGAGCAGCGCGGTCACCTCACGGCTGAGCGTCGGATGCCCGAGGACGACGGCCCGCTCGACGCGACCGCCCAGGCTCTCGTCGCGGAGCAGGCCGCGGTAGTCGTGCACGACCAGCCGGCCATAGCGCGCCCCGCTCACGATCTCGGCGATCAACGGCCAGCCGCCCGCATATGCGATCTCCTCCGCGTCGGAGCCGGCATCGGCGCCGGCGATCACGACGGTGCGCGGGCCCCGGGAGAGCACGAGCGGGTCGGATGCCGGAAGCTGCGGTGCGGTTCCGGGCACGGCGGTCACGTCGATGGCCGCGGAGAGCGGCTCGCGGGCCGGGAGGTTCAGGTGCACGGGGCCGGCGACGCCGGGGATACCCGTGCCGGTGAGGCCCATGGCTGCTTCCACAGCCCGGGTGCCGAGTCCATGCCAGGCCGTCGGGCGCCCTTCGTCTCGCTCCGCTCGCTCAGGAGCCGGAAGGAACTCCGGCACGGGGGCATCCACTGCCCAGCGCACGAACGGGCCGAAGATGCCCGTCTGCACAGTGGCCTGGTTGGCGCCCACGCCGCGCAGCTCGGGCGGGCGGTCGGCGGTGAGCAGCAGGAGCGGCACGCCGGCGTGGAAGGCCTCCATCGTGGCCGGAAGCAGGTTGCCCGCCGCGGTGCCCGAGGTGCAGACCACGGCGACCGGCACGCGCGTCTCCCTGGCGATGCCGAGGGCGGTGAAGCCGGCGACGC
>JAITUD010000109.1 GCA_031286555.1 Microbacterium sp.
GCGAGCGAGGTGCCCTGCGGGGCCGCGCCGACGAAGTGGCGGTTCCTGCAGCGTAATCGGCTCATCGCGGCTGCGGGCCTCGCGACGGTGGTCGTCGAAGCGGGGCGGCGAAGCGGAACTCTCAACACGGCCGGGCACGCCGCTGATCTCGGACGCCCGCTGGGCGCGGTGCCGGGGCCGGTCAGCTCGGCGGCGTCCGCCGGCTGCCACCGGCTGTTCCGCGAGTTCGACGCCGTCTGCGTGACCTCCGCCGCGGAGGTGCGCGAGCTGTGGGCGGAGGCGGCGCCGGAGTCGCAGAGCGCGCCGGCAGCCGATCCGCACCGGGTGCGTCTGCTGGATGCACTGAGCACGCGCGCGCCCAGAGACGTGCTGGAGCTGGCACGGCGCAGCGGGATGGATGAAGGGCGGGTGCGCAGCATCCTCGGCGTCATGGATCTCGAGGGCGGCGCGGCGCGGCGCGAGGCGGGCTGGATTCGCACCGCATGAACCTGAACGAGGCCGAGACATCACCGGGCGTATGGTGGTTGTATGCGCTCCTCCGCCTCCCTCTCGTGGTGGCGGCTGCTCTAGCAGCCGGACGCATTCTCTCGCGCGCGCTGCACGGCAGCCCGCGCGATCGCGGACCGATCCATCCGTGCAGCCCTGACCCCAGGAGCAACACATGGATTCCTTCTCCGCCACCGCGGCTCGCATGCCGGCCCTCCGTGCCGACATCGCCGCACACCCGGCACGACATCGCATCCTCACCGGTGAACGGCCGACCGGCCGACTGCATCTCGGCCATCTGCTCGGCACGATCCTCGAACGGGTCCGCCTGCAGCAGGAGGGCGTCGAGACATTCGTCGTGGTCGCCGACTATCAGGTGATCACGGACCGCGACTCGATGGGCGACATCGGTGCGAATGTTCACGGGGTGATCAGGGACAACCTCGCCGCCGGTCTCGACCCGGAGCGGACCACGATCTTCACTCACTCCGCCGTGCCGGAGCTCAATCAGCTCATCCTGCCGTTCCTCAGCCTGGTGTCCGAGGCAGAACTGCACCGCAACCCGACGGTGAAGGCTGAGGCCGCGGCCGCAGGGCGGGCGCTCAGCGGCCTGCTCCTGACGTATCCCGTGCATCAGGCGGCCGACATCCTGTTCTGCAAGGGCACGCTGGTGCCGGTGGGCAAGGACAATCTGCCCCACGTCGAGGTCGCGCGGCAGATCGCCCGCCGGTTCAACGAACGGTACGGCGTCGTGTTCCCGGAACCCGAGGGGCTGATCACGGCCGCGCCCGAGCTGCCCGGCCTCGACGGACGCAAGATGTCGAAGAGCTACGGCAATGCGATCTCCCTCGGCATGACCGCGGACGAGACGGCCGCGGTCATCCGGCGGGCGCGGACCGACTCCGAGCGGCAGATCACGTACGACCCGGAGCGACGGCCAGGCGTGTCGGCGCTTCTGGACACCGCCGCCGTCTGCCTGGGTGCGAGCCCCGTCGAGATCGCGGAGGAGGTCGGCGACGGCGGCAGCGGCGCGCTCAAGAGTCTCGCCGCCGACGCCGTCAACGACTTCCTCGCTCCGCACCGTGAGCGACGCGCAGAGATCGACTCCGCGATGGTGTCCGACGTGCTCAGAGCCGGCAACGAGCGCGCCCGCCAGGTTGCGGCCACCACGTTGGACGAGGTGCGGTCGGCGATGGGCATGGCGTACTGATCCGGCCGGCGGACCGGGCCAGACTGGAGGGGTGCGGTACACGGATGCGGTCCAGGCGTTCGTCGTGCACCTGGAACGGGTGCGGCGGCTGTCACCCGCGACGGTGCGCGCCTATCGCTCCGATCTCGCCGACCTCGGCGGTCTCGCGGGCGACCGGGAGCTGGCGGACATCGACCTCGAGCTGCTTCGGGAGTGGCTCTGGCACGCGACGCAGCGCGGCGACGCGCGCACCACGCTGGCCAGGCGGGCCGCGGCGGCGCGCTCGTTCTTCCGCTGGGCGAAGGACGAGGAGCGCATCACGGCCGACCCGAGTCTGCGACTCGTGACGCCGAAGCTGGCAAGGACGCTGCCCGTCGTCGCCTCGCAGGACGGCATGCGCGACCTGCTGGACGCGGAACGGGACGCCGCGGCGCAGGGTGATCCCGTCGCCCTGCGCGATCATGCGATCCTCGAACTGCTCTACGGGTCCGGCATGCGCGTGTCGGAGCTGTGCGGGCTCGACGTGGACGACCTCGACCTCGATCGCGGCACCGCACGAGTGCTCGGCAAGGGGGCGAAGGAGCGAGTGGTGCCCTTCGGTGCACCGGCCAGAGACGCGATCGCCGCGTACCTGACCAGAGCGCGCCCCGCCCTTCTCGCCCGCACGGAAGCCCCGACGCCTGCGCTCCTGCTCGGCAGCCGCGGCGGCAGGATGGGGCAGCGCACCGTGTACACGCTCGTCGCCCGCGTTCTGGCTCCCGTGGTCGGCACCGAGACCGTCGGACCGCACGCGCTGCGTCACACGGCTGCCACGCACCTGCTCGACGGCGGCGCCGATCTGCGCGCGGTGCAGGAGATCCTCGGTCATGCGAGCCTGGGCACCACCCAGATCTACACGCACGTCTCCGCTGAGCGGCTCACCGCGGCCTACCGTCTGGCGCATCCGCGAGCCTGAGCGACTATCCGCCCTCGCAGCACGGATAGAGGATCGCCCGCGGAACGTCCCCGAACAGCGGCCGCGGGTTCACGTACTCGTCGTTCAGACGCACACCGATGTGCACCGTTCCCGGCACCGCATGGCCGCCGGACGATGCCTCGGCCACGATCTGCCCGGCCTCGACGGCATCACCCGGTCCGAGCTCGGACACGACGGGCTCCAGCGTGATGACGAAGCCGTCACCGTGATCGATGGTGAGCACGCCGCGATCGACCACGGTGCCGCGGAACGCCACCACGCCGGATGCGGGGGAGCGCAGCGGCCCGACCGCGGAGATGTCCATGCCGCGATGGCCGGGCCCGTAGCGATGCGCCGGCGCACGGAACGGCTCCGTGATCTCGCGGGCACCCTCCACGGGCCAGGTCCACGGGGCATCAGAGGGGAGCGAGGCATCTGCTGCGGTCTGTGCCTCGCCCGCCGCGACCGGTGGCGGGACCGGCGACCAGAGCACCGAGCACGCCAGCAGCGCGGTGATCAGGGCGAGGAGAGGCGCGCGGCGCGCTCGGTGCCGGCGCCGAGCATCCGAACGGGTGCGTGCGATGTCCATGCACCCAGCCTGCTGCTGCGTGTCCCGTTGACGTCGCGAGGGCTTCGGACCGGGGGAGAACCGACCGCGGCATCGCGTGTGTGCAGGACGGTTCTCCACCCCGGCATCCTGTACACTTGAACCCGCATCCCCTCACGGGGATGACTACGCGTGCCCAGAGCGACCACGGTCGCGGCATCCACTCCCACAGGTCCTGCCTCTCGCGAGGCGGGTGGGGTGTGCGCCGGGCACCAGGCATCCGGCCGTCCGGCCGGAGGACAACCTCAACGACGCGAGAGCGTCAGAACCAGGAGACGACCATGGCTGTGGTCACCATCCGCCAGCTGCTCGACAGCGGCGTTCACTTCGGACACCAGACCCGTCGGTGGAACCCGAAGGTGAAGCGCTTCATCCTCACTGAGCGCAGCGGCATCCACATCATCGACCTGCAGCAGTCGCTGGGCTACATCGACAGCGCCTACGACTTCGTCAAGGAGACCGTCGCCCGTGGCGGCACCATCCTCTTCGTCGGCACCAAGAAGCAGGCGCAGGAAGTGCTCGCCGAGCAGGCGACCCGCGTCGGCCAGCCCTACGTCAACCAGCGCTGGCTGGGTGGTCTGCTGACCAACTTCCAGACCATCGCGAAGCGCCTCGCCCGCATGAAGGAGCTCGAGGAGCTCGACTACGAGAACCCGGCCGCCTCGGGCTTCACCAAGAAGGAGCTGCTGCTCAAGAAGCGCGAGCTCGACAAGCTGCACAAGTCGCTCGGCGGCATCCGCAACCTCACCAAGACCCCGTCGGCCCTGTGGGTCGTCGACGCCAAGCGTGAGCACCTCGCGATCGACGAGGCCAAGAAGCTGGGCATCCCGGTGATCGGCATCCTCGACACGAACGCCGACCCGGACGACTTCCAGTACCCGATCCCCGGCAACGACGACGCGATCCGCTCCGTCTCGCTGCTGACCCGCATCATCGCCGACGCCGCGGCCGAGGGCCTGCAGCAGAAGCACAACCCGGAGTCGGGCGACGCGGAGCCGCTGGCCGAGTGGGAGAAGGAGCTTCTCGAGGCGAACGCCACCGAGGCAGCCGCAGAGGCCGAGGTTGCTGTCGAGGTCGCCGCTGAGGCAGCCGTCGAGGCCGAGGCCGCCGCTGAGGTGGCCGTCGAGGCCGCTGCTGAGGCCGAGGTCGCCGTCGAGGAGGCCGTCGTCGCCGAGGCCGCCGCCGAGGTCGCCGAGGGCGACTCCAAGTAAGCACCCCCACGCACACATAACGAAGCAAGGAGCCACCACACATGGCCAACTTCACCATCGCCGACATCAAGGCGCTGCGTGAGCAGCTCGGCACCGGAATGGTCGACACCAAGAAGGCGCTCGAGGAGGCGGACGGCGACGTCGCGAAGGCGACCGAGATCCTGCGTCTCAAGGG
>JAITUD010000165.1 GCA_031286555.1 Microbacterium sp.
GGCCGCACCGGTCATGACGGGGGAGGCCGTTCCCGGCGCCAGCGTCCCGACCGGGTCGCCCGCGGCGCTGGTCGGGCCGACAGGCAGGCGCACGGGTGCATCTGCGGATGCCGCGGCCAGGTCGGCCGACCGCACGGCATAGCCGTCCATCTGCGAGTTCGCGAAGCGGGGCAGGGAGATCGGGGACGTCACGTCCACCGCGAGCACACGGCCGACGGCATCCGGCAGGGGCACCGTCTCGCTGAGCAGGTCGAGCTGCGTCCCGAGCGGCGCGAGCAGCTCAGTCGCCGCGGCCGCGTGCTCGAGATGCGTGCGCATGATCAACCGCCCGCGAACGGCGGCAGCACGTCGACGTTCGCGGAGATCGGCGAGGCGGGGTCGCGGCGCACGATGCCGTCGACGAGGAACGATCCGGAGCGCAGCACCTTCTCCATCGCGGCGCCGTAGCGCTCCTGCAGGGCGTCGCGCAGCGCACCGACGGTCGCGCCGGCGTCGAGATCGAGCTGCTCCTGCTCGCAGCCCGCAGCATCCGCAGCTGCCGCGAAGTACCGCACCGTCACCATCGCCATGCCTCCCATGCTACCCGCGATGCGGAATCCAGCATCCGAGTGGTGGAAGGGAATATCCGCCTGGCGGACAGCGAAAGCGTAGACTCGGAACCATGTCTCCGCTCGTCGAGCCGGGTCCGCCGCTGGACCCCGATCGGGTCTCCCGATACAGCCGTCAGCTCATGCTGCCCGGGTTCGGCGAGGTCGCACAGCGACGGCTGCGGAATGCACGGGTGCTGGTGATCGGCGCCGGCGGGCTCGGCAGCGCGGTCGTTCCGTCGCTGGCCGCGGCGGGCATCGGCACGATCGGCATCATCGACGACGACGACGTCGAGCTCTCCAACCTGCACCGTCAGCTCAGCCACGGCGTCGCCGACATCGGCAGGCCCAAGGTGGACTCGCTCGCCGACACGGTCGCCGCCATCGACCCGGAATGCCGGGTGAACCGGCATCCGGTGCGCGTGACCAGCGCGAACCTGCCCGCGATCCTCGCCGGCTACGACCTGCTGATCGACGGCAGCGACAACTTCCCGACCCGGTATCTCGCCAATGACGCCGCTGTGCTGGCCGGCATCCCCCTGGTCTGGGGCGCGATCCTGCGCTTCCACGGCCAGGTCGGCATCTCCTGGCACGGTCACGGACCCACCTGGCGCGACCTGTTCCCGGCGCCGCCGCCCGCCGACGAGGCGCTCTCCTGCGAGCTCGGCGGCGTGCTGCCGACGCTCTGCCCGGCGATCGGTTCGTTCCTCGCCACCGAGGCGATCAAGCTCATCACCGGCATCGGCGAACCGCTGATCGGCCGCGTGCTCGTCTACGACGCGCTCACCGCGCGCACCCGCGAGATCCCCTACGGCATCTCCGACGAGACGCCCGAGGTCACCGAGCTGATCGACTACGACCTGTTCTGCGGAGTCGGCGCCGACGACGACCTCGTCTCGGTCGCCGCCGCCGACCTGCTGCGGCGCCTGCGCGCGGGCGAGCGGCTGCGCCTGCTCGACGTGCGCGAGCAGCACGAGGCCGACGCGCGCCGCATCGACGGCAGCACACTGCTTCCCATCGGCGACCTGCGCAGCGGCACGCTGCCGGATGCCGGTGACGAGACGCTCGTGGTCTACTGCGAGAAGGATCCGCGGTCGCGCAGCGCCGCGCGCATCCTGATCGAGAACGGCTTCGACGACGTCGTCTACCTCGCCGGCGGCATCCAGGCCTTCGCCGGCGTCGGCGGCGACACCGTATCCAGCGCGCAGGAGGCACTGTGACTTTCGACCTGATCTCCGAGACGCCCCTCGATGAGTCGGCGATCCGGCGGGCCGTCGAGGCGGACGCGAGCGGCGCCGTGGTGATGTTCTGCGGTGCCGTGCGCGATCACGACGGCGGCAAACCGGTGCGCTCGCTGGACTATCGCGCACATCCGGATGCCGCGCGCTTCCTCGAGGCCTGCGTCACGCGGATCCATGAGGAGACCGGCTTCGCGGTGGCGGCATCGCATCGCGTGGGCGACCTGCGCATCGGCGACGTGGCGCTGTTCGCCGCGGCATCCGCCCCGCACCGTGCCGAGGCCTTCGACGCCTGCGAGCGCCTGGTCGAGATCATCAAGCGCGAGGTGCCGATCTGGAAGCGCCAGCACTACGACGACGGCGTCTCGGAGTGGGTCGGGCTCTAGCCGAGCCGCCGCCTGGTCTCCTCGTCGGCGGGCAGGAAGGTCTCGAGGTGCAGCGCGTCCAGCGTGACGTCGTTCGGCTCCTCGATGCGCGTGGCCACGCTGAAGAAGCGGAGCGGACCGCCATCGGTGTCGAGCTCGAGCAGCACCGCCGGATCGACGGGGCGTCCTGCTGACCCCGCACCACCTGGGTAAGCGCTCACCTCGTCCTGCAGGGCGTGCAACTGCGGATCGTCGCCCCGGCGACGGATGCGCTGAGCGAGCTGATGCAGGAGGTGCGCGCGCCAGGTCGCCAGGTTGCGGATCCTGGGCGCCATCCCTCTGTGGTGCAGCGCCAGTCTGAGCACGTTGACCGGGGGCTCGAGCAGGTCGCTGTCGCAGCCGACGAGAAGGGCGTCGGCGGCGCGGTTCGCATCGACGATGTTCCACTGGTCGTCCAGCAGCAGCGCCGGGTAGGGATCATGTGCGTCGAGGAGATCGCGCAGGCTGGCCATGACCGAGGACAGGTTCTCGTGGTCGAGGTCGCTCGCCGGATGCCGCGGAGCGAAGCCGCCCAGCAGCAGGAGCCGGTTCTGCTCGTCCATCGGCACATCGAGCGCGTCGGCGAGGCGCAGGATCATCTGCGGCGTCGGCTGCGACTTCCCGGTCTCGACGTAGCTGAGATGCCGGGTGCTGACGTCGGCCCGGCTCGCGAGGGCCAGCTGGCTCAGCGTGCGGTTCTCGCGCCAGCGGCGCAGCTCGGCGCCGATCATCGGGACATCGATCATGGTCATGCGATGAGCCTACGGAGCCGCTCGACAGACGGCCATGACCTCCGAGGTCATCGACCGCTGGCCCGCCGGCTGTGAGCCTTGGTCGAGCAAGCCAGACCGTCACTCACCGAGAGGGAGCATCATGAACGACACCGTCACCCGCTACATCGCCACCTGGAACGCGACCGATGCCCAGGAGCGCGACGAACTGATCCGCCGCGGCTGGGCGGAGGACTGCGTCTACGTCGATCCGATGGCCGAGGTCTCCGGACGCGCGGCGGTCGCCGCGACCATCGCCGCAGTGCAGGCGCAGTTCCCCGGCTTCGTCTTCAGCCAGGTGGGCGAGGCCGACGCGCACCACCAGCAGATGCGGTTCCAGTGGGGACTCGGGCCGGCCGGCGAGGAGCCGATCGTGATCGGATTCGACGTCCTCGTACTGGACGCGGACGGGCTGATCCGCGACGTGCGCGGCTTCCTCGACCGCGTCCCGTCCTGAGAACCGGCCGTCGCCGCGATCCCGTGCATCCTCGCGGGATCGCGGCGATGCGCGTGCCGCGCGATCGCTTCGGGGTCAGCCGCCGATGTAGCTCATCTCGATGCGCTTGCGCTGCTCGCGCAGCTCGGGCGTGAGGCTGGAGCGGATCTCGGAGTACCGATCCTCGCGGGCGCCCCAGATGGAGGACATCGCCGTGGAGAGCTCGTCATCGGATGCTCCGCCGCGCAGCAGCGCGCGCAGGTCGTGCCCCTCCGAGGCGAACAGGCAGGTGAACAGCTTGCCCTCGGTCGAGATGCGTGCGCGGTTGCAGGTTCCGCAGAACGCGTTGGTCACGCTGGAGATCAGTCCGATCTCGCCGGAGCCGTCGGCGT
>JAITUD010000284.1 GCA_031286555.1 Microbacterium sp.
AGCGAGGCGTTGTCGAAGACGAAGCGCTCGCCGAGCACGTCGATCGCGTCCGCCTCGGCCGGGTGCGTCCAGGCCTGCAGCTTGTCGTGGATCCAGGCGAACTGCGCCACCGGGCTGTCCGCCGCTATGGCCCCGATCAGACCGGGGCGCGTGGACTGGATGGAGATGTAGCCGAACTCGCGCTGCATGAACTCGCCGACCCTGCGCAGCCGATCGCGTTCCACAGGCGTGAGTGCGGCGGCCGCGTCTTCGTCGAGCTCGCCGATGAAGCTGCCCAGAGACCCGTTCACGTGCACGCCGATCACCCGCACCGGGGCCAGGCGGCCGAGCTCGGGGGCGACCGCCGCACCGTGGTCGCCGCCCTGGACGGCGAATCGGTCGTAGCCGAGGCGCGTCATGAGCTCGAGATATGCGGCAGCGGTGCGCTCCGCGGTCCAGCTGTCGTCCGCGAGCGGAGTCGAGAATCCGAACCCGGGATGCGAGGGGATGATCACGTCGAACGGCATCTCGGCGTCCTCGGTGAGCGGGCCGATGAGGCCCTCGAACTCGAGGAACGAGCCGGGCCAGCCGTGCAGCAGCAGGACAGGCACGGCGCCCGAGTGCGGCGACCGCACGTGCACGGCGTGAATGGTCTGGCCGTCGATGCTCGTCACGATCTGGGGCAGCGCGGCGAGGCGGCGCTCGGTGGCCCGCCAGTCGTGCTCCGCCCAGCGGTCGACGAGGTCGGCGAGCACCGACACGGGCACGCCGCGGTTCCAGCCGTCGCCGGGCAGAGGGTGGGGGAGGCGGGCCGCGCGCAGCCGCGCGCGCAGGTCGTCGAGCGCCTCGTCGGAGACCTCGATGCGGAAGGGGAGGACGGCGTCTGTCTGCTGTGCGTTCATGTCTCCATGCTCCAGTGGTATCCGGTCGAGATATGACCGGAAAGAGAGAATCATGGAGTCATGACGCGCACGACCGGCCGTACCCTCGCCCTCCTCTCGCTGCTGCAGGTCCGACGCGAGTGGACCGGTGCCGAGCTCCGCGACCGCCTGGAGGTGAGCGACCGCACTCTGCGGCGCGACATCGACGACCTGCGCGAACTCGGCTACGGCATCGAGGCCACCCGCGGACGACACGGCGGCTACCGTCTGGGCCCCGGCGCCAGCGTTCCGCCGCTGACCCTGCTGGACGACGAGTCCGTCGCGATCGCGGTCGGGCTCCGCGCCGCGGCGGCGAGTGTGGTGACGGGGATGGAGGAGGCCGCCGGGCGTGCCCTCGCCAAGCTCGAGCAGTCGCTCTCTACGGCGGCCCGCACCCGGATCGCCGAGGTGGAACGGGCGATGGTGCGGCTCGATCCGGCCGAGGGCGGCGGCGTCGACCTCGAAGTGGTCACCGCGCTCGCCGCGGCGATCTCCGCCCGACGCAGGCTGCGCATCGACTACACGCGGCACGACGGCACCGAGGTGCGTCGCATCGTGGAGCCGCACCGGATCGTGCACACGGACGAGCGCTGGTACCTCGTCGCGCGCGACGCGGAGCGCGAGGAGTGGCGCACGCTGCGCGTCGATCGCATCCGCCGTCCGTTCACCCTGCCGGAGGAGTTCGCCGAGCGGGAGGTCCCGGATGACGCGGTGCGTCGCTTCACCGCGCGCAGCATCACGACCGCGCCGTACCCGTTCCGTGCGCGAGTGCGGATGCATGCGCCGGCGGCAGAGGTGCGGCGGCGGTTCGGCTCGACGATCGCGACGGTGACCGCGGACGGCGACGAGAGGTGCATCCTCGAGGCGGGGTCGCGCGATCCGGAGGAGTTCGCGCTCTACCTCGGGATGTCCGGCTTCAGGTTCGAGGTGCTGGAGGGTGAAGAGGTGCGAAGGGCGGTCGCCGCCGTGGGGGAGAGGCTGCGGAACGCGGCCTCCTGAACTGTATACGCTGACTGCGTGCATCGGGGCTGATCGCCCACCAGCTGAGCTTTATGTATACAATGAGGCCATGCGTGCAAGCGACAGGGCCTACGCCGAGCTGCTGGAGGACATCCAGTCCGGCTCCCTGCCGTCCGGTTCAGTACTCGGTGAGGTCGAGCAGGCCGAACGTCTCGGTGTGAGCCGCACCCCGCTGCGCGAGGCGCTGCGCCGGCTCGTCGCCGACGGGCTCGTCGTGCAGCAGTCCCCGCGGGTGACCGTGGTCGCCGACCTCGACGCCGACGACATCCGGGCGCTGTTCGAGATGCGCCGTGCGCTCGAGGAGACCACCGCGCGCCTGGCTGCGGAGCGCGGCGACGCCGAGGCTTTCCGCGCCCTGGCATCCGAGTTCGCCGACGTCGATCTCTCCCGACCGGCCGGCCGCGACGCGTACTACGCGCTGATCGCCCGGCTCGACGCCGCGCTCGACGCGGCGGTCGCCAACGACTACCTGAGCTCCGCGCTGCGCACTGTGCGCACCCACCTGGTGCGCGTGCGCCGGATGGCGCGCGACAAGCCGGAACGCCTCGCGGCATCCGCCGCCGAGCACCTCACGATCGCCGGCGCACTGGCCGCGCGCGACGGCGACCTCGCCGCCCACGCCACGCACGTGCACCTGCACAACGCGCTCACCAGCATCCTCGAGTCACTGTCGGAAGGAACCCCATGACCGTCACCCACCACGTCCGCGTGTACCGCTCCGAAGAGGACCTGCCCCGCGAGGAGCAGCTCGCCTGGAAGATCGCCCAGGTCGCCACCGACCCCGTCGAGGTCGACGCCGACGTCGTCGACATGATCATCAACCGCATCATCGACAACGCGTCGGTGGCCGCGGCATCTCTGACCCGCGGGCCGATCAACGCCGCCCGCGCGCAGGCGTTCAGCCACCCGGTGTCCACCGGCGGCAACGGCTCGACCGTGTTCGGCGCCGCGCTCGACCACCGCACCAGCCCGGAGTGGGCGGCGTGGGCGAACGGCGTCGCCGTGCGCGAGCTCGACTACCACGACACCTTCCTCGCCGCGGAGTACTCGCACCCCGGCGACAACATCCCGCCGATCCTCGCCGTCGCACAGCACTGCGGCAAGGACGGCCGTGCGCTGCTGCGCGGCATCGCGACCGGCTACGAGATCCAGGTCGACCTGGTGAAGGCGATCTCGCTGCACGCGCACAAGATCGACCACGTCGCGCACCTCGGCCCGTCGGCCGCGGCCGGCATCGGCACCCTGCTCGGACTCGACGCCGAGACCATCTACCAGGCCGTCGGCCAGGCGCTGCACACCACCACCGCCACCCGGCAGAGCCGCAAGGGCGAGATCTCCACCTGGAAGGCGCACGCCCCGGCCTTCGCCGGCAAGATGGCCGTCGAGGCCGTCGACCGCGCCATGCGCGGCCAGACGTCGCCGTCGCCCATCTACGAAGGCGAGGACGGCGTGATCGCCTGGATGCTGGACGGCAAGGACGCCTCCTACGAGGTTCCGCTCCCGGCATCCGGCGAGGCCAAGCGCGCGATCCTCGACACGTACACGAAGGAGCACTCCGCCGAGTACCAGGCGCAGGCGCTCATCGACCTGGCCCGCAAGCTGCACGGTTCGCACCCTGAGCTCACGGACCCGGCGAACGTCGCGTCCATCGTGATCCACACCAGCCACCACACGCACAACGTGATCGGCTCCGGTGCGAACGACCCGCAGAAGTACGACCCGACGGCGTCGCGCGAGACGCTCGACCACTCGATCCCGTACATCTTCGCGGTGGCGCTGCAGGACGGCGCCTGGCACCACGTCGACTCGTACACCCCGGAGCGCGCCGGCCGTGCCGACACGGTCGCCCTGTGGCACAAGATCACCACCGCGGAGGACGCCGAGTGGACCCGCCGCTACCACTCGATCGACCCGGCCGAGAAGGCGTTCGGCGGTCGCGTGGAGATCACGCTCGCCGACGGCACCACGCTGACCGACGAGATCGCGGTCGCCGACGCGCACCCGCTCGGCGCACGGCCGTTCGCCCGTGCGAACTACATCGCCAAGTTCCGGATGCTGGCGGAGCCGGTGCTCGAGGCATCCGAGATCGAGCGCTTCCTGGAGCTCGTCCAGCGTCTGCCCGAGCTCACCGCGGCCGAGGTCGCCGAGCTGAGCATCATCGCGAAGCCCGGCCTGCTCGAGGCCGCACCGGCCCCGGCCGGACTGTTCTGACGGAGGACCCCATGCTGTACTCCACCACCACCCCCGCCGAGAAGCGGCGCCTGTTCCGCGAGCGGCTCGCCTCGGGCGAGCTGCTGCGCTTCCCCGGCGCGTTCAACCCGCTGTCGGCCCGGCTCATCGAGCGCAAGGGCTTCGAGGGCGTGTACATCTCGGGGGCCGTGCTCTCGGCCGACCTCGGCCTGCCCGACATCGGACTGACCACGCTCACCGAGGTCGCCGGACGCGCGAAGCAGATCGCCCGGATGACGGACCTCCCCGCGATCGTCGACGCCGACACCGG
>JAITUD010000180.1 GCA_031286555.1 Microbacterium sp.
GCCGACATGGTCAGCCACGCCCACGCCTGGGACCGCCAGGACCAGCGCATGCGCACCCAGGCCGCCGCCGGCCCCCACACCCTCACGTACAAGCCCCTCCACCTCGCGAAGATGACGGAACCCTTCCGCCACCACGGCCGCGCGACGTGGCCGGCGGTGTGCATCGCGGACTACTACGGGGTGCAGCGGATCACGCAGGCGGTATCGGTGTCGGGGACGCCGAAGTAGGGGCATGACCGGGCCCGGCTCACTCCAGCCCGTCAACCCCGTACGTCCCGAACCCCGCCGCGCCCGTCACCTCGTAGGCCTGCGCCGCGACCCCACTCGGTGTCATCTCGCTGCTGAGCAGGCGCAGTCCGAGCGGGGCGGTCGAGTCGCCGGCCGGGAACAGGTGGCGGCCGGTGCCCACGACGACCGGGGCGATCACCAGCCGTACCTCGTCGACGAGGCCCGCGGCGAGCAGGGACGCGCCGAGGCGGGCGCTGCCGTGGATGTGGAGTTCGCGGCCGGGATGCTGCTTGAGGGCGGCCACCTGGGTCGGTACGTCCCCCGAGAGGATCGTGGTGGGCGTCCAGTGCGCCTCGGCGGTGGTCAGGGTGCGGGACGCCACGTACTTGGGCAGGCCGTTGAGCCGGGTGGCGACGGGGTCGGCCGGGTCGTCCATCTGCGGCCAGTCCCGGGCGAAGTTGACGTAGGTGCGGCGGCCGAACAGGAACGCGTCCGCGTTCTCGATCCACCCCGTCACGATTCGGACGAACGCCTCGTCGAGATGCGGTACGAGCCAACCGCCCCGCGTGAACCCGTCACTGGTGTCCTCGTCGGGGGCGCCGGGCCCCTGTGACACCCCGTCCAGCGAGAGAAACTCCTGCAGTACCAGCCGCATGCCGTCCACACTCTCTGTCGCGTCCCGACCCGCCCCACCGGCCCCCTTGTCCACTCCCTATTGTCCCGGCTCGTCCCGGCTCGGCGGGGACGCCGGCTGCGTGTCCGGTGGGTGGCGGCCGCGACCGTGGGGGAGCCGGACGATCAACACCGCCCGAGGCGGCCGACCCTGGGAACGGGCCCGCGTGAGACCCTGCGGGGCGACAGCGGCCTCGGTCGCAGCGAGCGGGGGGAAGCGCATGGGCCTGATCTACAGCCACGACCTCTACCTGCCCCCGCGCAACATCGCCCGCGCCCTGACCGCGCTGGCCACACACGCCCCCGCCCGCGGCGACCGCCCGCTCCTCGACCTCACCCTCCCCGGCGGCGAGCGGCTCGCCCTCCCGTTCACCTCCCGCTGGGAGGCCGACCCCGTCGACGCGTCGGCGAGCGACCGGTTCGAGCTGGACACGTCGATCCTCTTCGACGCCACGCACGACGAACCGCTGCGCGCATACGCGGCCGAGTCCGGTCTGGAGCTCACGACCGCGGCCAGGACGAGCCCGACCGGCGCCGACCACCACGCGTTCGGCTACGTCGAACTTGAGCTTGCTGAGCATGGTCTCTCCCTGTAGATCAGGCGACGGCGTCGAACCCGTGCTTGCTGCCGAGCCGCTTGAGCGTCGTCATGCCGGGTGTTCCATCTGCGTCGCCACCGGGCCCGGTCCCGTGCCGAAATGCCCGTCGGCGTACTGCGCGTAGAGCAGCCGCTCGGCGACGAGGGCCTGATCGACGTACTTCGTCGGGGCGTGCGAGACCGGCTTTCCCTTCTTCGGCGGGTCCGCCTTCGACGCCTTGACGAACTTCGCGAGGGACACCTGCGGCCGCTTCGAGGCAGTCGAGTTGCTGCTCGCCGTCGTCGGCTTCGCCGCCTTGTACTTGGGCCGTCCGAACCCCGCGGTTCCGTGCACCACCCGCACACGGCGCGCGCATACCTTCGCGCTGTTGCTCTCGACGGTGAAGACGTACTTGTGATCGGCCGAGACGTCCGTGACGATCCCGACGTGATCGATCTCGCCGATCTCGCTCGATCCGCCCCAGTCGAAGAACACGACGTCGCCGCGGCGGATCCCGCCGCTCTTGATTCCGTTCGACATCGCGTGCCACTGGCCGGCAGCCTTGAAGCGGCTCGCGTGCGCCACGGTGTACGCGTAGTCGGTGCCGAAGAGCACGGCGTCACGTTCGCCGGCTAGCGTCGCCCAGTAACTGACGGCTGCATCACACCACGCGAAGTTCCCGGCGAACGCCGCGCCGTTGCGCTGCCAGTACCACTGCTGGATCAGGTTCGGCTCACCAAGCCCGATGCTCTTCTCGGTGGCCGAGATCATCGCCTCAAGGCTCATGCCGGCTCGCCCCCTGCCGGGGCGTCGTCTGCCGCCGACTCGACGTCGGACTCGTCCTGGTCGTCGACGTCGGCCTCGGGCGAGGTGTAGAACCCTGCCATGTCCGCCGGGCCGTGCACGGCGGCGAGCTGCTCGGCCTCGTTCGCCACCGTGGGCCCGTTGTTCGTGCGCGTGAGGTGCTGCGCCTGTTGTATCTGGTCCTCAAGCCGCTCGGGGATCGGCCGTGCGGTATCACCCATGGGTGAGCTCCCTTCCAGGCATGAAAAGGCCCCTGCTGGGCGGCGAGGGGCGGGAGTTGAAGGTGGGAGGCTTGGCCACTCGCTTCTGCGAAGGTGCCGACAGCGCTCGATCTTGGCCGCTAGCCTGCGTACGTGACAGTCGAGGACCGCCTACGCCAGTTGAGTGCCGCCCTTGAGCCTGTGAAGCACTCGGCTCCCAGCGTCAGCAAGTACCGCGAGGTGCAAGCTCTGCTTGCTGAATTCACCGGGCTGTCCGCGGAGCGCATCTACGCGACCTACGCCAGCAAGGCTGACAACATCAGCGTGCGAAGTAGCCAGTCGCCTCGCGCCGAGAATGCCACTCTCGTGGTCTTCGTCGTCAAACGCACGGATCAGGACGCCGCGATGGAACGGGCTGCACGTTCCTTCGCCGAGCGGAGAAACAAGATCGTACTTGTGGTCCAGCGCAACGCGGAGCGTTCCGAGTGGACTCCACGCCACGGCTTCGCGCCGCATCGCGAGCACGGGGCACTCGACGCGATTGACCGAATCCAAGAGAGTCTCGGGACATTCCCGACCCATCGCTTTGCCGCGGCATTCGAACCATCACCATCAACTGCCGCTGCGACACCTCTCCCTCCAGCGCCCTTCACGAGGTTGGAAAGCCGTAGCCTTCCCCCCGCTAACGGTAAGAAGGCTTTGTTTCTGGTACCCGACGCGTGGGATGATTTCGGGTACAAAACTTCCTTTCACCTTCACTATCGCGACGGAAAAGGAAAGCTGCACGAAATTGGTCCGGTCAAGATCGCAACGACTCGCCAGGAACCTGGTGACCGAACTCCGGTGCCCGCTGAATTCACTACCCTGCAGCCAGGCTTCTTCTCACTCGCGCAGGACGATACGTACTACCAACGGCTCGTTGAACACGAGATTCGAGAGGGAGTGCTGTCAGCGCTCCACGACATCGCGTTCGATGAGCGCGAGTTCTCGCGGGCCATCGAGCATCAGGTTACTAAGACCTCTCTGCTGCGCGGAGTCCCGCAATCCACGGTGGAAGTCCAGTTCCGTCGCATCGCGCATGGCGGCGCCCGACTCACCAACTACAGTTTCAAATACATCAGTCAACCCCACGAGGAGATCCCAGGAGAGGCACTCGATCTGACTTTCGAGGTGACGCCGCAGAGTAACCCACCTACTAATATCCACGTGGTAGTTGGCAGCAACGGTGCTGGGAAAACTACTCTACTCAAAGGGATGGCGAATACGCTTGCCCTGTCCAACGACCTGCAGGGAGGGGCGAAAGGCGCGTTCAAAGACTTGGACCTCAAGCGCGACCATGAGATTGGCGATCCCCCATTCTCCAACGTCGTATTTGTCAGCTTCAGCGCCTTTGACCCGTTCCTCCCGCAGACCTCGAACCAGACAGAGGGCGATGCATTCGAAGATCTATTCTCCCACCTCGAACGCAGCGTGCCGATCTCCTATATTGGGTTGCGGCATCGAAACGGAAGCGATCAGGAAGCCGTAGCCAAGAGTGCGTCTGACCTCGCACGCGAATTCATCAATGCAGTGCACTCATGCAATAGAGGCGCGGCACTGAGAGAACGCTGGAAGCGGGCTGTCAGCAGCCTGGAAGTTGACCCAATATTCCGGGACTGTGAGGTCGTTGACGTGGTTTCCCGCGCCACTGCGCATTATGCGGGTGTCGGGCAAGGGGTGCCGGAATCTGAAATCTTCCAAATGTTCCACGATCTGAGTTCGGGGCATAAAGTTGTACTGCTAACGCTTACCCGCCTCGTGGAATCCCTGCACGAACGTTCTCTCGTCCTCTTCGATGAGCCAGAGTCTCACCTGCACCCTCCCCTCTTGTCGGCCTTCGTAGGTGCGCTCTCGAACCTGCTCGTGGACCGGAACGGCGTGGCGATCATCGCTACTCACTCGCCCGTAGTCCTGCAAGAGGTACCGCGTAGCTGCGTTTGGAAGCTTCGACGCAGCGGTGCCCTGTGTGCAGCCGACCGGCCACAGATCGAAACATTCGGGGAGAACGTAGGCGTGTTGACGCATGAAGTGTTCGGTTTGGAAGTCGCTGAGTCCGGCTACCATGCGAACCTCCGCCGCATTGTCGCAGACGTCGACACGTTTGACGAAGTGATGAACGCTTTTGGTCGGCAGCTGGGAGGGGAAGCGCAAGGAGTTGCCAGGATTCTACTCGCCATGAGGAACGCGGGGGGAATGGAATAATGCGCCCCCTTCCGCACCCAGGCGTATCCGCCAGGGAAAGCTACTTGGCCTGCATCGGGAAGATTCGAGACCCGGAGAAGAAGAAACGCTACGAGGCCGCCACCGATTTCATCGATAATGCCGCCTCCAGGTTCGAGACTGCCGCACGGCAATTGCGAATGGATGTGCTAATCCCCGAAGAATTCCGGCCGGAAGATGCCGGTCTGGAGGTTCCGCTGCGAATAACGTCTGACGATCTGTCGGTTAAGCTTTATAAGCAGAGAATGTCGCACAAGGACTCGCCGGGGCGAGTCATCTACGACAGAATTCGCCTGGCGGCTCCGCACGGAATTTGCCCGCTTTGTTCCGTGCGTCAGGTGAAAACTCTGGACCATTATCTTCCGCGCTCTGTCTACTCGGCTCTCTCTGTAACTCCGCTAAATCTCATTCCGGCGTGCTTGGATTGCAACACCGTGAAACTTGACGTTCACCCCAAGAGTGAGGGCGAACAGACGCTGCACCCCTACTTCGATCGCGTAACGGACGTGCGTTGGCTCAGGTGTGAGGTGGTCGAGGGAGCCCCGGCCGGAGTCCGCTTCTTTGTGGACGAACCTCCCGAGTGGACGGCCTCTATGACACAGCGAGTACGCCGTCATTTCTCTGTTTTTCAACTCGCAGAGCTGTACGCGCATCACGCAGTGCCAGAAATGTCGAGCAATCGCTCAACGCTGCAGATGATGAAGAAAGTGAAGAGAGGGGAAGAGCTGATACGAAGTCACCTGGCAGAGCAAGCCAGAAGTGCACTAGTCGCTGACTTGAACAGTTGGCAGGGTGCATTGTATGAAGCTCTTTCGAGTAGCGAATGGTACTGCTCCGGCGGGTTCGAAAGCCTGGCTAACTGACGCTACTAGCGCCGTCAGTTGGCCTCGAAGAGGACCCGCGCGACGGTGGATGTGTCGCCATTGCTGCTAGATGCGATCGTGAACCCGACACCGTTGTTCTTCGTCGCTGACAAATGTCCAGCAGTACCGCCGAGCGCCTGCCGGAAGGTAGCGACGCGGGTGTTCGCCACCGTGACCGTCCCTGCTGCGAGGACGGACTGCCCCATGCGGGCCCTATTGCCGCCTTCCTTGATGGCGACGCTGCCGCCCGCGGTCCCGAGGTTGAGCGCCTTTGCGGTGGCGTCCCAGATGTTCCACTGCCCGCCGGACTGCCCGGCGCCGCAGAGAGGTACCCGCCGACGTTCAGGTTCCCGGCGACGTCGGCCGGTGCGGCGAATGCGTCGACCGGCGCCGTGGTGCTGCCGGTGCGCTCGCCGATGTTCAGGCCGCGGCGCAGGGGGTGTTCCCGCCGCCGTCGGACCGACCGTGACCTGTTGCGCTCGCTCGCGAACCGTGCGCCTTTGAGCCGTGCATCGATCGTGGTCGCGGCGCGGTCGCGAGCGGATCCGTCGGGACGCGACCGGCGTTCGGGATGACCGGAGAACTTCCGTCAACTTCCTTACGGGGCCGAGGTCGTGTACTGCTCCGGTTCGGTCAGTCGTCGGTCGCCCACTCGAACGGCGGGTCGTTCCTCGCGTCGTAGACCTTGATCACCTCGTCTACGAACTCTTCGAAGTTCACTACCTCGTCGGAGTTCGGGCGCCTGCCGAACGGCGGCTTGGGGCGGTCGACGTCGTAGAAGTCGACCTTGCCCCGGTCTTCTCCGGAGTGCTCGTAGAGCGCGATGTAGAACTTCTCGAAGAGGTCCGCGGGGGCGCTGACGTGCGTCCTGCCGGCGCGGTTGCGGAAGTAGCGGACCGCGGCGCCGAAGGACGACGGGTCGTTCTTCTCGCCGCAGTCGTCGGCAGCGTCGTACGGCAGGAACAGGACACCGATCATGACGGCGTACGGCTGCCGCTCGTGGTAGTCCATGGCTTCCGAACGCAGCTCGTTGTCGTTCCGGCTGTAGTTCTTGGTGTAGCGCTTCGTCTTCCCGTCGCGCTGGTGGATGTGCTTGAGAGAGACGCCGAGACCGA
This sequence comes from Microbacterium sp., assembly GCA_031286555.1. Classification (GTDB taxonomy): domain Bacteria; phylum Actinomycetota; class Actinomycetes; order Actinomycetales; family Microbacteriaceae; genus Microbacterium. The sequence continues at coordinate 6,720 of JAITUD010000180.1, forward strand.
GACCGAGTTCCGGAGTGGAGTAGTTCACGTCGAGCTTCTTGAAGCCCTTGGCGGTGCGCGCCCGCGACTCCTGCCCGGTTCCGTCAGCGTGCGGAAGGATCCCGGGGAACGTGCCGCGCAGGTGGTTGGCGAAGAGAACCGCGAGCTTGTTCGCGAACTGGGTCGCGTACTTGGTGCGGGTGCCCTGCGCTGCGTCTTCCGGGGGACGGGGCACTGCGTCGAGTGCGTCCGCGAACGTCGTGAGCTCGTCTGTCATGCCGTTGCTCCTCCTGCCGAGTTGTGGCATGACCCTATAGACACGGTCTGAAAGCGCGTCGTGATCCGAGCTCCCGCGCAGGTGAGACCCGATAGGGGCAGAAACTACCAAAACCGGCAGATATTGGGCTGCTCCCTCTGCCGACTGCTGTCATGGTTGCTCGCAGCCCGCGGCCTGCCCGGCGCTCGCGTTGTTCGCCGGGTCCATCACCTCGACGTGTTCCTTCATGTCGATGAGGAACTCTTCTTCGAACTTCAGCTTCGCCTTTTGGGTGCGTGAGTAGAACCCGGCAGCGGCGCGATAGCTCAACGGAGTCAGGCCGGACCGGTCTACCAGATCCATAAGGTGCGTGTACGGGCGGTGCTGTGGCCACATGGTCGCGTACGAACGCCATCTCTTGCCGTTGTGTCCCCATGCGGCGGTGGGCCACCGCGCGCTGTCGGACAGGCGGTCGGACTCGGACTCGTCGTATTCGCCAGGGTTCAGCAGCTTCTCGCCGAGCCACTGTGAGACGCCGACGGTGACAGCGTTGCCGACCATCTTCCAGCGGTCGCGGCCGCTCTTCTTGTCGGCCGTCGCGTCGTTCAGTGTCCAATCCTTGTCGAACCCCTGAAGCTGTTCGACGTCGGTGATCGACGGCGTGACGATGCGGTGCCCCAGGGGATTGCCGGGAATCCAGATCCCCGGCGGTGACGGGATACTCAGACCCGAGCCGCCCTTGACCGTCGGGACCGCGTCCGGCGCCCACCCCAGACCGCGCAGTCCCTCTGTCCAGTAGAAGCCGGAAACGTCCTTGGCGCGGTCGCTCTCGTCCGGCTCGCCCGCGTCCTCGGCCAAGAGGACATTGCGGGGGTCCTCGGTGAGGCTGGCGACGAAGAGGACTCGTTGGCGCCGCTGGGGTACGCCGGTGAAACGCGAGTCGACGAGGCGGTACGCCCATGAGTAGCCGAGGGCCTCAAGCTGCTCGACGAGATGGAGCATGGCCTTGCCCTTGTCGAGCACCAGCATGTTCCGGACGTTCTCGAGGACGAGCCACTTCGGGTGGTGCTTCTCGAGGAGCCGGAAGACGTGTGAGACGAGGCCAGACTGCTCGCCGCCGATGCCTGCCGTACGGCCGGCTTGCGAGAGGTCCTGACAGGGGAAGCCTGCGGTGACGACGTCGACGTCACGGGGGAGAGCTTCGAGGTGCCGGACGTCCGGCGCGAGCGGAGCGTCGGGAAATTGCTTTGCGAGAACCGCTTGGGCGGGCTCCCACACCTCACAGAGCATGGCCGTCTCAAGCCCGGCTCGTTTCAGGCCCAGCTCAAGGCCACCTACGCCCGCGAAGAGCCCCGCGACTCGTAGGGGATGCTGGCTCACATCTTGCTCACTGCTCACGACGAGATCCTGTCATACGGGTCTGACACCGCAGGCCAGAACCACTTGCCTCGCCTGTCAGACCGTGTGAGGTTGTCGGAAACGCTGCGCCGGCCGCTGCTCGACCTTCGGCCGGTTGTCGCGAGAGTTGACCGTGCGCACGTCCCCGCCGGTCGTCTTGATCCCACAACGGGTCATCTGCTCGGCCACCTGCGGCGCGCTGAGTCCGGGCAGCGCACCGCGGATGCGGCGCAACGCCAGCCTTCGACAGCTCGCCGCCGGTGAGCACCTCGTCGACGATCTGCTCGATTCGCCGCGGCACCTCGGGCTCGGCGATCGCCAGAGCGGGGCGCGCGGGAGCGGGAGCCGGCGAGGGGAGGGGCGGCAGGTCTCCCGCGGCGGCGGGCGTGGCGGCGAGCAGTCCCTCGACGGGGGCCAAGGGGCGCCCGTACCGGGTGAGCCGCAGGGCGATCACGTCGCCGACCGGCGCCTTCGAACGCCACCGTCGGCCGTAGCGTGAGGGTAGCCGTGCCCGCTCGACGCGCCGCGGCTGTTCGAGCGCGAGTACGTTGAGGTATGAGCGCTCCCAGAGCTTCATACGGCGCCACAGGAGGAACGTCGGCAGCGGGGAGAGCAGCCACCGCGCCAGACGCACAGACTCGGTCGCGCAGTCGGCCTTGATCTCCGCCGACCGGCCGACCGCGTGCCGAGTAGCCTCGACCACGGTGACGAAGTGCAGAGGGATCGCGGCGTGTATTCCGGCGCCGAGCGGGTCCGGCCACGCCGAAGCGCCGTTGAAGGTGACGGTGGCGGCGGTGAGCCGCCACGCGGCATGTCGCAGCAGAGGCAGCGGCATCCTGAGCCACGTGAGCAGCAGGTCGAGGGCGAGCAGCACAAGAATGCCTGCGTCGGGGTACGACGTCGGCGGTTCCTCGCCCTGGTCGCCGCCGTCGACGACCTCGGCCTCGTACACCCCGTCGATGTCGTACCCGTCTCGCCCTGGTCGTTCTCGACGACGCCGGTCCGGGGATCGACGCCCTGCTCGACGTTGGCGGCGATTCGCATGAGGTCCGGCGAGAGCGGATCGGACCCGTCGCGGGCGATGTGCCCGGAGCGGTTCGCCTGGTGCCACACCGCCCGCACCTCGTCGGCTGTGCGGCAGCCGCGGGCGTCGGCAAGGTAGTCGGGCATCTGCGGCTCGGCGCCGGACAGGGCCGGGCGGTCGGTGAGCGAGCTCGGATCGAGGGCGGCCGCCGTCGACAACGGCCCCGAGAGCGCGTGACGCAGATGCGGCACCGAAGGCACGAACTTGATCACGGGAAGTTCTTCGTCTCGCCGTCGACCGACGGCCGCGTCCGGATCGGCTACGTCTACCTGGCGGCCTACGTGCCGTCCCCCGCGCACCCGCGATACGCCCTGCTGAACTTCTGGGCCGCGACGTCGAGGATGAGCCGCCTGTTCGAGCAGTCGGCCGAGATCCGCAGGACGTTCATCGGCCTCGCGGAGGCGGCCGGCGGGGTCTGCTGCGCGCTCGACCGGGGCGAGGGCGACCCGGAG
>JAITUD010000332.1 GCA_031286555.1 Microbacterium sp.
TGGATCCACGACAAGCTGCAGGCCTGGACGCACCCGGCCGAGGCGGACGCGATCGACGTGCTCGGCGAGCGCTTCGTCTTCGACAACGCCTCGCTGTACTGGTTCACGGCGAGCGCCGGATCGGCCGCGCTGGTGACCTACGGACTCACCACTGCGTGGGATGCACCGAAGCCGAGCTCGGGAGTGCCGACGGCCGTGATCGTGTTCGCGCACGACGTGGGCCTGCGCTTCGCCGAGGAGCCGCATCACCGCATCGTGCGCTGGACCGACGTCGAGGACCGCGGCGGCCACTTCGCCGCACTCGAGGAGCCCGAGACGCTGCTCGACGACATGCGCGCGTTCTTCGGGCCGCTGCGCGGCTGAGGATCAGTCCGCCTGCTCCGGAAGCGGCTCCACGAGCTCCGGCGCCTGCGGCTCGCCAAGCTTGACCAGCACGACGCCGGCGAGCACCAGCGCGGCGCCGATCGCCTGCAGCAGGTCGGGCAACTGGCCCAGCAGCAGCCAGCCGAACAGCATCGCCGCCACCACCTCGGCGAGCGCGACGAACGAGGCCAGTCGCGAACCCAGCATCCGGGTCGAGACGATGCCGAGCACATAGGCGAGGGCCGCGGCGACGAGACCGATCGCGAGCACCGGCACGAACCAGGGAACCGTGCCGAACCGGTAGGCGATGTCGTCGGTGGTCCAGGCCATCGGCAGCACGCCGACCACGCCCGCGAGCGTGAGTCCGACAGCACCGATCAGCAGCCCGAGACCCGCGAGGGCGATCGGCGGCACGCCGGTGTCGCTGCGTGCCGAGAGCAGGAAGTAGGCGGCCGCACCCACCATCGCGCCGAGTGCCCAGAGGATGCCGCCGACGTCGAGACGTGCGCCGGTGGCGATGTCGAGCATGAGCACCAGCCCGACGAACGCGACCACGGCGCCGATGATGCTGCGCGCCGAGGGCCGCTCGCCGCGCCGCATCCACAGCCAGAGCACGACGGCGACGGGCGCGGTGTACTCGATGAGCAGCGCGATGCCGACATCCATCACCGCCACCGCCTGGAAGTAGAACAGCTGCGTGGCCGTGACGGCGAGCAGGCCGTAGGCGAGGATCATGCCGGCGTTGCGGCGCACCGCTCCCCAGCGACCGCGCAGCGCGAGGAGCGTGGGGATCAGCAGGGCGAGCGCGCCGACCCACACGCGCACGGTCACGGCGGCGCCCGGGGTCCAGCCGGCGTCGATGAGGCCGCGCGCCCAGGCACCGGACATGCCGAACGAGAACGCGGCGCCGACGGCGATGAGCAGGCCGAGGGCCGTGTGCCGGCCGACGCCGGCGGAGGGGGAAGCGGATGCCACGGCTCGACGCTACCGGCTCACGAGACCTCGACGGATCATGAGAGAACTCTTCACAAACGATTATCGATTAGTGTAATGTCCCCAGTGTCCCACCCACCTGGAAAGGATCAACGATGATCAAGCGCCGTCTTCTCCCCCTCGTCGGCATCACCGCCATCGCCGCACTCGCCCTCAGCGGCTGCAGCGGCTCGAACGGCGGCGACTCCGCCTCCGCCGACGGCAAGACCACGCTGCGCGTGCTCGTGAACGTCACCCCCAACCTCACCGAGGAGTTCTGGAACGACCTGGTCGCGCCCTTCGAGAAGGAGCACAAGGACATCGACGTCGTCATCCAGAACCCCGGCGCCGAGGGCGTCGCGGCGGCGGTCCCCCGCCTACTGGCCGCCGGCGACGCCCCCGACATCGTGCAGTCGATCGCACCGACGCCGAAGCTCGCCCCCGAGATGGTCGACCTGTCGAAGTACGAGTGGGCGAAGAAGGGCCCGCTGGCCGAGCAGTACTCGATCGACGGCAAGAACTACATGGCCGGCATCGGCTACCAGCTGCAGAGCCTGTTCTTCTACAACAAGACCGCGTTCGAGCAGGCCGGCATCACCGAGACGCCCACCTCCGTCGCCGAGCTCACCGAGGACCTCGGCAAGCTGCAGCAGGCAGGCTGGAAGGTACCCCTTCAGACCGGTGGCGACTGGATGTCCAGCCACGCCCTGCAGGCGCTCGGCCTGCCCACGATCGTCGCCGAGAACCCGAAGTGGTTCCAGCAGGTCTCCTCGGGCAAGGTCACCTTCAGCGACACCTACGGCGACGCCGTTGACACCTACGCCGACTGGGTCGCGAAGGGCTACATCCCCAAGGACGCCCTCGGCATCAAGTACCCCGACGCCGAGCAGGCCTTCCTGTCCGGCAAGAGCGCGGTCTACCCGATGGGCAGCTGGTTCGCAGGCACACAGGCAAAGGCCGCGGACTCCGCCGACATCGGCGTCTTCCGCGCCCCGGCCTTCGACGGCGTCGACCAGCCCGCCATGGGCGCGAACATCGCCAGCCCGTACTCGATCCTGAAGGCGACGAAGAGCCAGGATGCCGCGGCACAGCTGATCGAGTTCCTGGTGACCGACAAGAAGGCGGTCACCGCGCAGCTCGCGGTCGACGGCAACTTCCGCGACGGCTACGAGTACGAGATGACCCCGCTCGGCGAGGAGCTGCAGAAGATCAGCGCCGAGACCCCCGCCAAGGCCTACACGCCCACCGGCGGCGGCTACGGCGAGCGCACCATGCCGACCGGCTACTCCGAAGAGCTGAACACCCAGACGCAGGCGCTGATCGGCGGCACGAAGGCCGCCGACATGCTGAAGTCCATGGACGACTGGTTCGCGGCCAACGCCGGCTGATTGCCTGTGGCCGGGGCGGTCCTCCGTCCCGGCCACAGCATCTGCAGCATCCGCTCAGGACAGCGACGACATGTTCCGCACCCGACCCGAATCGGAGCTCATCCCCATGAGCACGACCCTCACCCCTCGGCGCCGCACGGCGCTGCAGACCTGGCAGCTGCGGCTGCCCGGCTTCCTCATGGCCGCACCGGCCGTCGCCGTCTTCATCGCGATGTTCGTGATCCCGATGATCCTCGCCGCCGTGCTGAGCTTCACGAACTGGAACGGCTACAGCCTGAACTTCGACTTCATCGGCTGGGACAACTACGCCAAGGCCTTCCGCAACCCGCGCTCGGTCGATGCGGCGATCTTCACCGGCATCGTCGCCGTCGTCGGCACCGTGCTGTGCAACGGCATCGGCCTCGCCGTCGCCGCCCTGATCTCGGGCCCCGGCAAGTCGAACACGCTGCTGCGCACCATCTTCTTCTACCCCTACGTGATCAGCTCGCTGATCATCGGCTTCATCTGGTCGGCCATGCTCTCGCCGCAGGGCGCCGTCAACGGCGTGCTGAACACGATCGGCCTGCCGTCGATGCCGTTCCTCACCGACCCGACCTTCGCCAAGGCCAGCGTCATCTTCACCATCGCGTGGGCGCACTTCGGGTTCAACATGATCCTCTTCCTCGCCGGCATCAAATCGGTGCCCTCCGAGTACTACGAGGCGGCCACCGTCGACGGGGCCTCGCGCTGGCAGCAGTTCCGCTCGATCACGCTGCCCCTGATCGCACCGGTGTTCACCGTGAACATCGTGCTCACCCTGGTCGGACTGCTCAAGGTCTACGACGTCGTGCTCTCGCTCACCGACGGCGGACCGGCCGGCTCCACCCAGACGATCGTCTACCAGATCCTGAAGAACTCCTTCGCGAACTCCGAGCTCGGCTTCGGCGCCGCGCAGTCGATGGTCCTCCTCATCGTCACCGCGGTGATCGGCCTGGCCGTCACCCTGGTGCGCCGCCGCGCAGAGCAGAAGGTCATCGACTGATGAAGCAGACACGAAACCGCCCGGCCGCCGTCGTCTCGGGCATCCGCTGGATCGTCCTCGGCATCATCGCGATCGGCATGCTGATCCCGATGTACACGATGGTGATCAACGCCTTCAAGCCGCAGGCCGACATCATCGAGAACCCGCTGCTGATCACCCCGCAGAGCTTCACCTTCGAGTACCTCTGGGCCGCGATCACCAGCAGCAAGTTCAACGTCATCGCCGCCTACGGCGTGACCCTGCTGTTCGTCGTACTGGTGAACATCTTCTGCATCATCCTGTCCGCCCCGGTCGCCTACGTGATCGCGCGCGGGGCGTCGAAGTGGCATCTCGGACTGCTGCTGCTGTTCGTCTCGGGCCTGTTCATCCCGGGCCAGGTCACCCTGATCCCGGTCGTGTTCGTGCTGCGCATCCTCGGCCTGATCAACACGATCCCGGGATTCATCCTGTTCGAGACGGCCGCGACGCTGCCGGTGACGATCTTCCTGTTCACCGCCTACCTGCGCTCGGTCCCCCGCGAGATCGACGAGGCCGCGTCGCTCGACGGCGCCGGAAAGATCCGGGCGTTCTGGGCGTGCATCTTCCCGATCATGAAGCCCGTGGTCGCGACCATCGTCGTGCTGAACTCGATCGGCGTGTGGAACGACTTCGTCAGCCCGCAGATCATCCTTGGGCCGAGCTCCGGCATCTACACGGTGACAACCGGCGTGTACGCCGCGGTCGGCCAGTTCTCCACGGACTACACGCAGGTCTTCCCGACTCTGCTGCTGGCGGTGCTGCCCGCCGTGGTGTTCTTCGTCATCATGCAGCGGCACATCATCGGCGGCCTGGCCGCCGGCGCGACGAAGGGCTGAGCACGTGACCGACCAGTTCGCCTCCCCGCTGCGCACGATCCCCGCGTGGGCCGTGCTGCAGCGCCGGCTGTTCGATGAGATCGAGAGCGCGCGGCGCGTGTTCTCCGAGCGGTACACCCTGCCGGACGGTCGCCTGCGCGGCGTCGCCGAGTTCGAGGACCGCGACGGCGTCGACGACCTGTACGAGCCGTTCTTCAACTGGCCCGCGTTCTATCTGCTCGGCGGACCCGACGAGGTGCTCACCGACGCCAAGCGGCACTGGGAGGGCGTGACCCGCCAGCTCGCCGAGGCCGGCATGCTGACCGACGAGTACGAGAACGGCTACGACTGGTTCCACCAGGGCGAGTCGCTGCTGCTCTTCGCCGGCATCTGCGC
>JAITUD010000419.1 GCA_031286555.1 Microbacterium sp.
GCCTCGCCGGGGACGAGCGCAGTGGCCAGCTCGCCGGCGTACCCGTCCAGCCGGCGCCTGCGCAGCGCGGTGAGCGCGCTCTGCGCGGCGGTGTGCGCGGTGCTCGCCTCGAGCACTGCCCGTTCCGCTTCGGCCTGTGCTGCGGACTGCTTCTCGACATCGACGGCCGCGGCGCGGCGGCGCTCCGCATCGGCTTTCGCCCTGGTCAGGTCGTCGACACGATCGCCCTGGCGGCGGGCCGCGTCGCGTCGCTCCGTCAGATCGGCGAGCTGCGCGGGGAGCTCCTCGCGCTCGCGGTCGACGGCGGCAAGCGCCTCCGTCGCGTCGGCGACGGCCCGACGCGCGGATGCGCCGGACTCAGCACGCGCGGCGCTCTGCTGCTCGAGGTCGGCAGCGCGCTGCCACGCCCCGATCTCACGGGTGCGGGCGGAGGCCCAGGCGCGGAGAGCGGCGGACTCGTCCGCACCGGTGTCGCGCCCTTCGTCTTGTCGCTGCGCTCCTCGCTCAGGACTCGGGGCGACGTCTCGTCGCTGCGCTCCTCGCTCAGGACCCGGGGCGACGCCGTGGGCATTCCAGGTCTCGCGAGCCTCGTCCTCGGCATCCGCCGCAGCCGCGTGCGCTCTCTCTGCTCGCGACGCGGCCTGTATCACGCTGCGCAGCACCTCCGCCGCCCGCGCCCGGTCGCGACGCTGCTCCGCCTCGGCGATCTCGGGCTTCTGCGCGTCCAGCGCGGCGAGCGCCGTGCGTGCCCGATCGCGCTCGGTCTGCGCCTGCCGCAGCTCCTTGGCCTCGGCGAGGCCCGCATCCGCCATGGCGAGCGCCTTCTCGGCCTCGTCGCGATCGGCCTCCTGCCGCTCGGCCCGGTAGTCCCCGCGCGCGAGCGCACGGCGCAGCGCCTCGATCCGCGCATCGCTGTCGGCGCCCTGCACCGGCTCAGCATCGCCGCCCAGCTCTGCCTCGACGACGAGACCCTCAGCCTGTTCCAGCCGCGCGTCGACGGTCGCGCGCCGGGCGCCGAGCGCCTTCTCGGCCGCCCGGCGTCGCTCGTCGAAGCGGGCCTGATAGTCCTCGAATCTCTCGGTGCCGAACAGCCGGCGCAGCAGCACCTGGCGCTTGTTGCTGTCGGAGAGCAGGAAGTCGGCGAACCGGTTCTGAGCGAGCAGGATCACCTGCAGGAACTGCTCCTGGGTGAGCTGCAGGATGTCGGCCAGTTCGTTCCCGACATCGACCGCTCGGGCCGCACGGCCCACCCACCCGGCATCCGTCCGCTCCTCGAGCGAGACCGCGGCCGCCTGCTTCGTGAGTCCGCCACCGCGCTTGGCCGGGCGCAGGTACTCGGGCGAGCGGGTGACGCGGAACCGCCCCGCGACCGTGCTGAACTCGACGACGACCTCGGTGGGCTCATCTGGTTCGCTGTGGTCGCTGCGCAGCCGCTTCTCGCCGTCCTTGCCGTACCGGGGGACGCCACCGTAGAGACCGAAGCAGACGGCATCGAGGATCGACGACTTGCCCGCCCCCGTGCGCCCGCCGATCAGGAAGATGCCGTCGTCGGAGAACGCGTCGAAGTCGACGGTCTGCCGTGCCCGGAACGGGCCGAAGCCCTCGACCTCCAGGCGGTGCAGCCTCAAACGAGTGCCTCTGCGCGCACGCGGTCGTCGAGCACCTCGCGGATGAGATCCGCCTCGCGCTCGCTCGCCCCCGCCCCAGCACGCACGTGCTCGAGGAAGGCCTCGATGCGCTCGGTGTCGGTGACCGCGCCGTGCAGACGCTGGGCGTAGGACTGCGCTGCGGCGATGTCGGCGCCGATCGGCGCGTGCTGCACGAGCGCGCAGAACGGGAACCGCTCGCGCAGCCGCCGCATGGGCTCGAGCTGCGGCACCGGATCGGTGTAGACCGCGCACACCCAGTCGTCGGCGTGCGCGGCGACGTTCTCGGCAGAGAGGATCGCGTCGAGCGGGCCGGTCAGCGTGACCAGACGACGCGGCACCGGCAGCGCCAGCCAGTCCGTCGACGCCAGTCCCTCGGCGTCCAGCTCGACCAGCCAGGAGCCGCGCTCCTTGTGCTGCTCTCCGAAGCTGTAGTGCAGCGGTGCACCCGAGTACCGCACCCGGTCGCTCAGCTGCTGACGCCCGTGGATGTGCCCGAGGGCCACGTAGTCGGGACCGTCGAACACGGCCAGAGGGACGACGTCGAGCCCGCCCTGGCGCACCTCGCGCTCGAGCCCCGCGGTCGCATCGACACCTGCGGCGAAGCAGTGCGCGATCGCGACCGAGCGCCCGGCGTTCTGCGCGATTCCCTCGCGCACCAGGTCCATCGCATGCGCCATGGTCTGCGCCTGGGTCTTCAGCGACGCCTCCGGCCAGTGCTGCCGCACGATCGCCGGCTCGAGGTACGGGATGCCGAAGAACTGCACCGGCCCATGCGCATCGGAGACGGTCACCGGCGTCTGGATCGCGGTGGGATCGGTCAGAACATGGATGCGCTCGCGCAGCAGCCGCGAGTGGAACCCCAGCCGTGCCGCGGAGTCGTGGTTGCCGCTCGTGACGATGACCGTCGCACCGGTCTCGTGCAGGGCCACCAGCGCGTCGTCGAGCAGCGTGTAGGCCGAGGCTGCGGGCGTCGCGGAGTCGAACACATCGCCCGCGACGATCACCACGTCGACGTCGTTCTCACGCACCTGCGCCACCAGCGCCTCGAGCACGGCGGCGAGCGCATCGAGCGTGGCGTGACCATGGAAGGTGCGCCCGATGTGCCAGTCGGAGGTGTGCAGGATTCGCATACTCCCAAGGTACGGAGAGCCTCCGACATCGCCGTCGAGGCGTGCCGCGCACAGGAGCGGAAGATCCCCTGACCCGCCCTCGTCACGACGACCGGCACGGGGTGATGCGACATGCGCTGTGCGCTGTCACCGGTGCGGTGTGCGGGGCTGCATCGTGCAATCGATGGGCTGCCCTCCGCCCGGAGTCGACCGGCTTGCCCCGCCGGTCAAGGGGGTGTGCCCGCTTCGTCGTGACTACCGACTTCCGCTCTACTCGTCCAGATCGTTCCCCCAGTTCGCCTGCTGGATGCTGCTGTCGAGCTCGCGCAGCTCGCGCGCGACGTCATCGGCCCTGGTGTGCAGCTCGCCCACCGGCAGCGCAGGCAGCTGACGCAGCTCCGAGCGCATCTGCCGCAGGTACGCGTTGTCCGCGCCGGATGCCGCAGCCGCCGCGTCCGAAAGCAGCGAGTGCCGCAGCCGCAGCACGTCGCGGGCGGCGAGCGCGTCGGTCATCGTGCCCTCGCCGACGGCGACGCGACCGTTGGTCGCGTTGATCCGGCGGATCAGGTCGCGCAGCTGATCGAGCGCGGCATCCGCCTCGACGAGCAGTGCGGACGCATCCTCTGCGGGCTCCTCGCCCTCCTGATAGCGGGCGCTGTCCGCGATCCTCTTGCGAAGCTGCTCGATGCGCCGCTGCAGATCGGAACGGACGGACAGTGCCTCAGCGAGTCTCATCCCGCCATGCTCACACAGCCCGGCACGCGGATGCCAGAGTCACTCGGGAATCCCCTCGGTCAGCGTCGGCGCAGCAGGCCCTGCTTCTCGGGGTGCAGCTCGAACCAGTCCGCGACGTACCAGCACACCGGATCGATCACGCGGTCGCCGCGGGACTCGATGTCGGCCACCGCCCCCTCGGTCACCACGGCCGCGTATCCGCGACCGCGGAATGTCGGGATCGTGAAGGCCCTGGTCAGCGCCACGGTGCGGCCGTCGTCACGGTAGTCCAGCACGCTCACCAGCGTGCCGTCGTGCATCAGCGTGTAGCGCGAGGCGTCCTTCTCATCGGTCAGCTGGAAACCCTCGGTCTGCGCGTCGATCGTCACAGATCAACGGTACGTCCGAAAACGAGTGCCTGGCGCGTCCTTCGTCTCGCTCCGCTCGCTCAGGACCCGGAACCGGTGGCGGGAAGCGCCACCAGGTGCCCGTCGCCGACGTCCTCGAGCGCCGGCCGCGGAGCATCCGGATCGTCCCCCTCGCGGCTCACCCGGCGGCCGCGGCGCTTGCCGCGCTGCCGCGGATCGGCGATCGGCACCGCCGCGAGCAGCTCCTGCGTGTAGGGATGCTGCGCGGCGCCGAAGATCTGGTCGCGCGTGCCCTGCTCGACGATCTGCCCGCGGTACATGATCGCCACGCTGGTGCACATGTGCTCGACCACGCTGAGGTCGTGCGAGATGAACAGGAACGACGTCTTCTGCTGGTCGCGCAGGTCGGTCAGCAGGTTCACGATCTGCCCCTGCACCGAGACGTCCAGCGCCGAGACGGGCTCGTCGGCGACGACGAACTCCGGCTGCAGGGCCATGGCCCGTGCGATCACGATGCGCTGCCGCTGGCCGCCGGAGAACTCGTGCGGGTAGCGGTCGAGGGCGTCCTCCTCCATGCCGCACTGCTCGAGCACCTCGATGACGCGGTCGCGCTCGTCGTGCTTGGTGGCCAGACCGTGCGCGCGCATCGGCTCGCCGATCGCGGCGGCGATCGACAGACGGGGATTCAGCGCGCTGAACGGGTCCTGGAAGACGTACTGCATCTTCGGGCGCAGCCTGCGCAGCTCCTTCTTGCCGAGGCCGAGGATCTCCTCGCCGCGGAACCGCACCGATCCCGAGGTGGGCTCGTGCATGCGCAGCAGCGACTGCCCGAAGGTGGTCTTGCCGCTGCCGGACTCCCCCACCAGGCCGAACATCTCGCCCTCGCGGATGCGCAGAGTCACGCCGTCGACGGCCTTCACCGTGCGCTTCTGCGCGCCGCGGCCCTCGCCGCGGGTGACGAAGTGCTTGACGATGTCGGTCGCCTCGACGAGAGGCGCATCGGTCACGGGCGCGCTCATGCCGAGACCTCCGTTCCGGCGAGCGCCAGACGACGCACCTCGTCCGAGATCGTCGGCAGCCGGTCCAGGCGCTGGCCCGGCATCGGCCGCGCCTTCAGCAGCGCGTCGGTGTACGGATGCTGCGGATTCTCGAACACCGAGAACACGTCTCCGCGCTCGACGACGTGGCCGCCGTACATGACCAGCACCGAGTCGGCGACCTCGGCGATCACGCCCAGGTCGTGGGTGATGAACAGCATCGCCATGCCGGTCTCGTCGCGCAGGTCGAGCAGCAGGTCGATGATCTGCGCCTGGATGGTGACGTCCAGCGCCGTGGTCGGCTCGTCGGCGATCAGCACGCGCGGGTGGCAGCACAGCGCCACCGCGATCATGGCGCGCTGCAGCATCCCGCCCGACATCTCATGCGGGTACGCGCGCATGATCCGGTCGGGGTTCGGAAGTCCCACGCGGCGCAGCCATTCGACGGACTGGTCGTGCGCGTCGCCGACGCTCACGCTCTCGTGCGCCCTGATCGTCTCGATCATCTGCTTGCCGACCGTGAACACCGGGTTCAGCGAGCGCATCGGCTCCTGGAAGATCATGCCGATCTCCGAGCCGCGCACCTTCTGCAGCGCGGTGCCCTTCATTTTCAGCACGTCTTCGCCGTCGAGCAGCACCCGTCCGGAGAAGATCTCGCCCGGTTCGTCGACGAGGTTCAGCAGCGAGAGCGAGGTGATGCTCTTGCCCGAGCCGGACTCGCCGACGATGCCGAGCACCTCTCCGGCGTGCACGTCGAAGCTCACGCGGTCCACGACGGTTCGGGGGCCGTTCTCGGTCGGGAACCGGACCGAGAGGTCCTCCACCTGGACCAGCAGGTCTCCCATGTCACTCACTTCTTCATCCTCGGGTCGAACACGTCGCGCATGCGGTCGCCGAACACGTTGATCGCGGCGATCGTGATCAACAGGGCGACGCCGGGCGGCACCCACAGCCACCAGTGCTGCTGGAAGTCGATCAGGTTGTTCGCGGCGCTGATCATGTTTCCCCAGGACGCGTTCGGCGGCATGACGCCGAGACCGAGGAAGCTGAGCGCGGACTCGCTGAGGATGCCGGATGCCGTGCTCAGCGTGGCCACGACGATCAGCAGCGGCATGACGTTCGGCAGCAGGTGCCGGAACTGGCGCGACCGCGAGCTCAGGCCGAGCACCTCGGCGGCGCGCATGTACGGCGCCTCGCGCAGCGACAGCACCTGCCCGCGGATCAGGCGGGCGAGCGACGGCCACCCGATCAGGCTGAGCAGGAGCATCACGTAGTAGATCCGCGTCGAGGGATCGACGCTGTTGGCCGACAGCACCGCGGCGATCACGATCAGCAGGGGCAGACCGGGGATCGCCATCAGCAGATCAGCCGCGCGCATGATGATCGAGTCGACCAGGCCGCCGTAGTAGCCGGCGATGATGCCGAGCACCGCGCCGATCAGCAGCGACAGCAGCATCGACGCGATGCCGATCGTCAGCGAGAGGCGCCCGGCGAGCATGAGCCGGGTGAGCACGTCGCGCCCGTAGCTGTCGGTGCCGAGCCAGTGGTCCATGGTCGGCACGTGGTCCGCGATGCGCAGGTTGATCTCGTCACCGGTGTACCCGGTCAGCAGGGGGCCGGCGAAGCTGAACAGAAGCATGAACACCAGAGCGGCCAGGCTGATGCTCGCCGCCGGCATCCGCAGCAGACGGGCGAAGGAATCGCCCCACAGCCCGCGGCGCTTGCCGTTCCTCTTCCGCGGCGCGGGCGCCGGAGCCTCAGCCGCCGGGCCGATGCCCGGATCTGCGACCTGCGTGACGATGAGCTCTCCGCCGCCGCTCATGAGGCCCTCCCCGAATCGATGAGCCGGACCCTCGGGTCGGCGACCGCGTACATGATGTCCGCGAGGAAGCTGCCCAGCACGGTGAGGAGCGCGAGCAGCATGGTGATCGTCATCAGCACGTCGTAGTCCCGGGAGAACACGGAGTCGAGCTGGAGCTTTCCGACGCCGGGCCAGCCGAAAATCGTCTCGGTGATGATGGCGCCGGCGAACAGGCCGGGCAGTTCGAAGGCGAGCAGGGTGATCGCGGGCAGCAGCGCGTTGCGCAGACCGTGCGAGAACACCACCGAGCGCTCCTTCAGGCCCTTCGCCCGCGCGGTGCGGATGTAGTCCGCACGCAGCACCTCGAGCATCCCGGTGCGGAAGTAGCGCGTCAGCGAGCCGGCGCCGAGGAAGGTGAGGATCGCCACCGGCAGCACCATGTGCCGCATGACCTCGAAGACGTGGGCCATGCCCGTCGAATTGCTTCCGGTGTCCGTCATGCCGCCGGCCGGCAGCCAGTGCAGGTCGATCGCGAAGATCTTGATCATCATCAGGCCGATGAAGAACGACGGGATCGACAGCGAGGCGAACAGCAGGATCGTGACCATCTTGTCGAACCAGGAGTACTGCCTGGTCGCCGCCAGCACACCGGCGATGATCGCGATGATCCAGGTGAGCACGAAGGCCGCGAACGCGACGATGAACGAGTTCCACATCAGCGGGCCGAGCACGTCGGCGACCGGCCGCTTGTACACCAGCGAGAAGCCGAAGTTGCCGTGCAGCATGTTGCCGAGCCAGAGGAAGTACCGCACGATCACGGGCTTGTCGAGGCCGGCGAGGGCGCGGAGCTCTGCTTTCTTCTCCGGGGAGAGGCTGCGGTTCGAGCTGTAGTAGTCGCCCGGCATGAGGGTGAAGAGCCAGAAGACGAGGACCGATACGCCGAGCAGCAGCGCTGCCATCACGGCGAATCTCTTGAGTATGTATCGGGTCATTGCACGCAGAGTGTCGGGGGGTGTGGACGCACGGAATGCTTCCGGGCGGGGGTCCACACCCCGCCCGGAAGCATCCTACGTTTTACTTCGCGATCTTCAGCTGCGCGAGCGCCAGCGCGGCGTCTTCGGCGCCGGTGGAGTACTTCGCGCCGCCCTCGATCCGGGCGTTCCACGCCGAGATCGACTTGCGGTAGTCGAGCAGGATCGTGGGCGGGTCCTCGCTGAGGGCCTGGTAGAGCTTGGTGTAGATCTTCTGCCGCTCCGCCTGGTCGAAGGTCGACGTGCCCTCCTTGATGAGCTTGGTGACCTCGGGGTTCGAGTATCCGGAGACGTTGATGTCCGGGTCGTCGGTGCCGAACTCGCTCACGGCGTCGTTGGGGTCGGACAGGCCGTCGGTGCGGAACCCGGCCAGGTCGTAGTCCCCGTTGTAGAGGCGGTCGAACGCGGTGTTGGAGTCCAGCACCTCGGGCACGAAGTCGATGCCGAGCTTGGTGTAGGTGCTCTCCGCGATCGGGATGACCGGGTCGTCGTCCTTGGTGGTGATGTACGACAGCTTCAGCTTGACGCCGTCCTTCTCGCGGACGCCGTCCGAGCCCTTCTTCCAGCCCGCCTCGTCGAGCAGC
>JAITUD010000442.1 GCA_031286555.1 Microbacterium sp.
AGCGAGGCGACGTAGTCGATGATGCCGCGGCCGCGGGCCAGCCGGTCGCGGTCCTGGGCGGTGCCGGGTCCGCCGAGCCGGCGGTAGTCGTCGGTCGCGAGCTCGACCAGATCGATCAGGCGGCGGGGCGCTCGGCGGGCATCCCGCGGGTCGTCCAGCCAGGCGGTGAAGCCGTCGACCAGGCGCTCCAGGACGGTCGCCTGTCCGCGCTGATAGACGGTGAGGTCGGGACGTTCGAGGATGAACCGCTCGTGCAGGAACTTCAGCACTGCGACCTCATGCCACGCGCGTCGGTCGAGGCAGACATGGCCCGACCGGATGTCGGGATGCCGCTGCACCTCGACCGAGGACTGCAGCCGGGCGATCCACTCCGTGGTGAACCGGGCCAACGCTCGCTCGCTCGCGAGCGACCCGTCGAACGGCTCGGCGAGCAGCCCGTCGATCACCTCGGCCTTGACTCGGGCGACGGCGTCGACGAAAGCATCCTGGTCGGCGATCCAGGGATCCTTGTGCTGCAGTCGGCGCCAGAGCGACTCGAGCGAGTGCCCAGGTGTTCGGGTGTCGGCGGCCAGAACGTCATCGTCGAGCGCGCGCAGCCGTGTGAGGTCGCGGTGCCAGTTGCGGAACTCGGCCGAGATGGTCGCGGCGCTGAGCAGACCCGCGCGGTAGAAGTCGTCGAGGTCGTGCAGCGAGTAGGCGATGTCGTCGGAGATGTCCATCACCGAGCACTCGACGGTCTGCTGGCCGCGCTCGATCATCGGGTACGCCGACAGCGCGTCCCTGGCATCCGCCTCGTCGATCGCGTAGAAGTTGAACTTGCCCCCGCCGCCCCGTCGCGGGCCGCCCTCGCCGCGCAGCCACGGGTACTTCAGCACGGCCGCACGGACAGCGGCAGTGAGGTTGAGTCCGACGCCTGGACGGTCGTGCTCGTCGAGGCGGCTGATGATGCGGAACGTCTGCGCGTTGCCCTCGAAGCCCTCTGCGAGGCCGAACCGGTCGCGCGCGAGGCGATCCAGCGTCTGCTCGCCGAGATGCCCGAAAGGCGGATGCCCCAGATCATGTGCGGCCGACGCGGCCTGCACCACGACCGGATGCGCGCCGCCGAGGTCCGCCACGATCCGGCCGGCGTCGTCGTCGCGGGCGGACAGGTGCGTCGCGATCGCCCGCGCGACCGCCGCGACCTTGATCGAGTGGGTCAGCCGGTTGTGCACCGCGAGTCCGGCACCGGTCTGCGAGATCACCTGCGTCACAGCGGAGAGTCGCGAGTAGTACGGCGAGAACCGGATGCGCTCGACGTCGACGCGGAACTGCGGGTGCCCCTCGGTGAGCTGGAACTCGTCGAGCATCTCGGGCGCGCGTCGCGCCTGGCGCGGATCTTCCGTCATCCGCCCAGTGTGGCACGGCGCCGATGTACTCCTCAGGGAGTATGTCAGCGGTCACCCGAGGCAGGATGCCGCCGCGCGCGCCCCGCGATTAGCATCGGAGGATGTCGGATCCCCAGCACGTCCCCGCGTTCGGGGACGGCGCCGCCTGGGGGCCGCCCGCGCCGATCGGGCGACGGATGCGGCTGATCGTGCCGGTCGTGCTGAGCTTCCTGATCCAGGTGCCGGCGGCGGTGTGGATGTCGGTGCGCGCAGGGCACCACGCGGCGCCCGGGCTTCTCACGCTGCATCTCGTGCTCGCGATCGTCGGCCCGCTCGCCCTGCTCGCGGCGCGCAGATTTCCCGGCCCGACCGTGGCCGTCGTCTCCGCGTTCGCTCTCCTCGATGTGCTCACGACGCCCGTTCCCGGACCGCCGTACGTCGCCCTCGCGTTCGCGGTCGTCGCCGCGGTCGCGCGGGGCGCGATCGTCTGGGCGGCGATCTCCGTCGGCACGGGCTGGGCCGCCGCACTGCTGATCGGCATGCTCATCGACCGGACCTGGTTCCCCGGAGCGATCGTCGGCGTGACCGTCGCCCTGGCGCTGTGCTTCGCGATCGGCACGATGCTGCGCACCCGCGGTGCTCGCCGCGCCGCGATGCAGGCCGAGGCGCTGCGGCGCAGGCAGAGCGCGGAGGAGCAGGAGCGGGTGCGCATCGCGCGCGAGCTGCACGACGTGCTCGGGCATGCGCTGTCGCAGATGAACGTGCAGGCCGGTGTCGGGCTGCACCTGTTCGACAAGGACCCGGAGCAGGCGCGCGCCGCGCTGCAGAACGTGAAGGACACCTCGAAGCTCGCTCTGGAGGAGGTGCGCGGCGTACTGGGCGTGCTGCGCGACGGCGAGGCGCCGCTGGTGCCGCAGGCCGAACTCGCAGAGCTGCCGCGGCTGATCGCCGGGCTGACGACACCGGGGCTCGAGGTCGCGCTCGACGACCGCCTCGGTGCGAGCGCGCCGAGCAGGGCCGCGCAGTTCGCCGCCTACCGGATCGTGCAGGAGGCGCTGACGAACATCGTGCGGCACTCCGGGGCGACGCACGCGCGCGTCGTGCTGGAGCGCCGCGGCGCGCAGCTCGTGGTCACGGTGGCCGACGACGGCCGCGGCTTCGGCGGGGCCGACCCGGTGGATGCCGGGCACGGCGGCGCACTCGGCATGCGCGAGCGCGCAGGGCTGCTGGGCGGCAGCATCCGCTTCGTGGACGGCACGGACGGCGGCGCCGTCGTCGTCGCCGCCCTGCCGGGGGGGAGGGCATCCTGATCCGCGTCGCACT
>JAITUD010000224.1 GCA_031286555.1 Microbacterium sp.
GGGGGTGACCGCGATGCCCCGCAGGGGTGAGATCAGGCCGCGGGCGTCACCCGCACCCGGATGCTCTTCATCAGCGGCTGGTCGCTCTGGGTGCTGAAGTCGGCGGCGCCGATCAGCACGTTGAGCTCGGGCATGTAGCCGGCGGCGCTGCCCCGCGGCACGTCGTACTCCAGGGCGCGGAAGCCGCGCACCGTGCGCGTCGAGCCGTCCTTCGACGTCGAGACGATGTCGACCGGAGCGCCTTCGTCGAGGCCGCGGTCTCGCATGTCGCGACGGTTCATCAGGATGAGCTCGCGGATGTTCTTCACGCCGCGGTACCGGTCGTCGTTCGAGTAGATCGTGGTGTTCCACTGGTCGTGCGAGCGCATGGTCTGCAGCACGAGCACGTCGGCGTCCTCCGGGATGACGTCCGGCAGCGGGGCGTGCGAGAACTCGGCCTTGCCGGACGGCGTGCGGAAGTCGCGCTCGCGGGCGGGCTGCGGGATGCGGAACCCGTACGGCTGGCGGACCAGCTCGTTGAACCCCTCGAAGCCGGGCAGCACCTGCGACATCACATCGCGGATCCGGTCGTAGTCGGCGACGTAGTCCTCCCACGGGGTGCTGCTCTCGGGCATCGTCGCACGGGCGATGCCGCCGATGATCGCCGGCTCGCTGAGCAGCTGCGGCGACGCCGGGCGACGGGCGCCGATCGACAGCTGCACCGAGCTCATCGCATCCTCGGTGGAGATGCCCTGCACGCCGTCGCGCTGCTCGTCCTTCTCGGTGCGCCCGAGACAGGGCAGGATCAGCGCCTTCGTGCCGTGCACGAGGTGACTGCGGTTGAGCTTGGTGCTCACGTGCACGGTCAGGTTGCACTGCCGCAGACCGGCGGCGGTGAACGGCGTGTCGGGCGCCGCGCGCACGAAGTTGCCGCCCATGCCGACGAACACCTTCACGGCCCCGGTATGCATGCCGGCGACCGTGTGCACGGTGTCCAGTCCCCGCCCGCGCGGCGAGCGGATGCCGCACACCTCGTCGAGCCTCTCGAGGAAGGCCTCGGTGGGGTTGTGGTTGATGCCGCAGGTGCGGTTGCCCTGCACGTTGCTGTGCCCGCGCACGGGGGAGGGGCCGGTGCCCGGCCTGCCGATGTTGCCGCGCAGCATCAGCAGATTCACGATCTCGCGCACCGTGTCGACGCCGTGCTCGTGCTGGCTGACGCCCAGGCACCAGCTGATCACCGTGCGCTCGGATGCCAGGTAGACCCCTGCCGCGCGCCGGATGTCGGCCTCGGCGAGACCGGACTGCTCCACCAGCTCGTCCCATGTCGTCGCCTCGACGATCGCGCGGTATTCGTCGAGCCCCGTCGTGTACATCTCGAGGAACGCGACGTCGAGCACACCGGGGTCGTCCTGCGCAGCCTCGAACACGGCCTTGGACATCCCCCGGATCAGCGCGAGATCGCCGCCGGGGCGCACCTGCAGGTTGTCGGTGCTGGTCTCGGTGGTCTTGAAGCGCGCCATGTCGAGGATCTCGTGCGGCACGATCGTGCGTGTCGACCCGGCCTCGTTGAGCGGGTTCACGTGCACGACCTGCGCGCCGCGGTCCACCGCCTGGGCCAGCGTCGTGAGCATGCGCGGCGCGTTGGAGGCGGCATTGACGCCGAGGAGGAAAAGCGCGTCGCACAGCTCCCAGTCCTCCAGGTCGGCCGTGCCCTTGCCGGTCGCGATCGACGCGGTCAGGGCGCGGCCGGACGCCTCATGGCACATGTTCGAGCAGTCCGGCAGGTTGTTCGTGCCGTACTCGCGCACCATCAGCTGGTAGAGGAAGGATGCCTCGTTGCTGAGCCGTCCGGAGGTGTAGAACGTGGCCCGGTCGGGGGAGTCCAGCGCGCGCAGCTCCGCGCCGATCAGCGCGAACGCCTCATGCCAGCGGATCGGCACGTAGCGGTCGGTCTCGGCGTCGTAGCTCATCGGCTCGGTGAGCCTGCCCTGGTCCTCGAGGTCGAAGTCGGTCCATCCGGCCAGCTCGGTGACGGTGTGCGCGGCGAAGAAGTCGCGGTCGACTCGCTTGCGCGTCATCTCCCAGGTGACGTGCTTGATGCCGTTCTCGCAGATGTCCAGTCGTACGCCCTTGTCATCGGGCCAGGCGCAGCCGGGGCAGTCGAAGCCGCGCACGGGGTGATTCATGATGAACATCGACTTCGTGCCGAGCACCGGCTGCTGCTGGCGCACCAGCACCTCGCCGACCGAGAGCGCGGCACCCCAGCCGGCGGCCGGATGACGGTACGGCGAACTCGACCAGGACCTGTCCGTGGCGGGTCCGAAGCCGCCCTGCCGCGGCCGGTCGGGCATCAGCCCGAGCGCGATCCCGCCTCTCCGCCCGCCGTCTCGGGAGCCCTCGGTCGTCGTGTCCGCCATCATCGCCGTCCTTCCGTCACGCTCGACCATACGCCCGGTTCGGCATCGCACCCAGGGCCGCACCGAGGTCGTGACGGAGTGGCACACTGAGGAGGGGACGAGGAGGCACGATGAC
>JAITUD010000071.1 GCA_031286555.1 Microbacterium sp.
GACCGATGGGGGCGCCTGCGCGTCATGTTCCTCGGTGCTGTGATGTTCTTCGTCAGCTCGGTCGGCGCCGGCCTGGCCTTCGCGCCCTGGGACCTCGCGCTGTGGCGCGTGATCGGCGGTCTCGGTATCGGAATCGCCTCGGTGGTCGCCCCGGCCTACATCGCCGAGATCGCGCCCCGCCAGATCCGCGGAGCACTGGCGTCTCTGCAGCAGCTCGCGATCACACTCGGCATCTTCGCCGCCCTGCTCTCCGACGCACTGCTGGCGAACGCGGCGGGGGGCGCGGACAGCACCCTCTGGTTCGGGCTCGAGGCCTGGCGCTGGATGTTTCTGGTCGGTGTGGTTCCCTCGGCCGTGTACGGGATCCTGTCCTTCACGGTTCCGGAATCACCGAGGTTCCTGCTGTCGAAGAGTCGAGTCGACGAAGCGCGCGCGATCTTCACCCGGCTGATTCCTGCGGCCGATCTCGAACTGACGATCAACGAACTGCAGAATGCGATCGAGTCGGATCGCAAGAATGCGGGCGTGTCGATCCGCGGTCCGGTGCTCGGGCTGCAGTCGATCGTCTGGGTCGGAATCATCCTTTCGGCGTTCCAGCAGTTCGTCGGCATCAACGTGATCTTCTACTACTCGACGAGCCTGTGGCAGTCCGTCGGGTTCGACGAGGGCAACTCGTTCACGATCAGCGTCGCCACGTCAGTGACGAATGTGCTGGTGACGCTGGTCGCGATCTTCCTCGTGGACCGAGTCGGGCGGAAGCCGATCCTGCTCACCGGCTCCGTGCTCATGACTGTCTCGCTCGGGCTCATGGCGATCTCCTTCCTGTTCTCGACGACGGATGCGGACGGCGCCGTCACGCTTCCCGCCCCGTGGGGGCCGATCGCCCTGGTCGCAGCCAACGTCTTCGTGATCGGGTTCGGCGCGTCCTGGGGCCCACTGGTGTGGGTGCTGCTGGGCGAGATCTTCCCGAGCCGTATCCGCGGCAAGGCACTCGGCGTCGCGGCGGCCGCGCAGTGGATCGCGAACTTCCTCATCACGATCTCCTTCCCTGCGATGTCGGCGTGGTCGCTGCCGCTCACCTACGGCATGTACGCCGTGTTCGCTGCTCTGTCGTTCGCGTATGTGGCCTGGCGCATCCCCGAGACCAAGGGGATGGACATCGAGCAGACCGAGACGCTGTTCATCCGCGGGGAGACCCGCCCAGTCGAGTGAGTCGATGTCCGTGAGGTGCCCTAAGCTCATGCGGTGACCTCCCTCGGCGAACTGATCGCACCGCGCCGCCTGGGCACAGATTTCCGCTGGCTGATGTCGGCGGCGTGGACGAGCAACATCGGCGACGGTATCGCCCTCGCCGCCTCCCCGCTGCTGATCGCCTCGATGACCTCGTCGCCGATCCTGGTGGCGTCCGGCGCGATGCTGCAGTTCCTGCCCTGGCTGCTGTTCGGGCTCTATGCCGGTGCGATCGCCGATCGCGTGGAACGACGGATGCTGGTGATGCTGGCCAACGGCATCCGGTCGGTGGTCGTGCTCGCGCTGGTGTTCTTCCTGCTGACCGGGACCGCGAACGTCTGGATCGTGCTCGCCGTCTCTTTCCTGTACGGCACGGCAGAGGTGTTCGCCGACACGACCAGCGGCACGCTGCTGCCGATGATGGTGAAGCCGGCCGACCTCGGCATCGGCAATGCCCGCCTGCAGGCCGGGTTCCTCGTCGCGAACCAGCTCGCCGGACCTCCGCTGGGCGCGTTCCTCTTCGCGATCGGCTCGTTCTGGCCGGTCCTGCTGCAGGTGCTGTGCGTGTCGCTGGCCGTGCTGCTCGTCTCGCGCATCGCCCGGCAGCCGGTGCCGACCAGGGACAAGGCGGATGCCGGGAAGACCCACATCCGGCACGACATCGCAGAGGGCCTCCGCTGGGCATGGCACAACAAGCCGGTGCGCACGCTGATCGCCATCATCCTGCTGTTCAACGTGACCTGGGCGGCGCCGTGGGGCGTGCTCGTGCTGTACGCGACCGAGCACCTCGGGATGGGCCCGGTCGGCTACGGAGCTCTGACCACGGCTTCGGCTCTCGGCGGCCTGATCGCCACCGGAAGCTTCGGCTGGCTGGAACGACACGTGTCCTTCGCGACGCTGATGCGCGTGTGCCTGACCCTCGAAGTGCTGATGCACCTGGCCATGGCGCTGACCACGACCGGGTGGGTCGCCCTGGTGATCCTGTTCGTGTTCGGGGCCTACGCGTTCGTCTGGGGCACCATCTCGACCACGGTCCGACAGCGTCTGGTGCCGCACGAGCTGCAGGGCAGGGTCGGCTCGGTGAACATGGTCGGCGTGTTCGGCGGGATGGTGCTCGGTCAGGCGCTCGGCGGCGTCATCGCACAGCTGTGGGGCCCGACGGCACCGTGGTGGTTCGCGTTCGCGGGTGCGGCGATCACGCTCGTGCTGATGTGGCGCTCGATCGGCCACGTCGCCGCCGCTCCCCCGGTGATCGACGCGGACCCCGCTCCTGTGCCCTCCGACGGCGACTGATCCGGTCGGGCCTCAGCGCATCCAGGACGCGCGGCCGAAGCGCTCCCAGCGCTCGGTGATGCGGGCAGCGCCGTCGGCGTCCAGCTCGTAGACCGTACGCCCCTCGATGAACACGCGCTCGACGTGCGCGTCGACGTCGAGCGGATCGGCTGACCACAGCACGAGGTCGCCGTCGCGGCCCGTCTCGAGAGCACCGACGCGGTCGTCCAGGTGCAGGATGTCGGCGGGGTTGGCCGTGAGAGCTTCGAGCGCGGTTCCGGCGGGGAGCCCCTCGCGGACGGCGAGGATCGCCTGCAGTCGGAGCTGGTCGATCGGCACCACCGGGTGATCGGTGGTGATCGCGACCTTCACGCCTGCGGCGGCGATGAGCGCCAGGTTGCCGATAGCGCGGTCGCGAAGCTCGACCTTGGACCGCGACGTGAGCAGCGGCCCGAAGATGACGGGGATGTCCTTCTCGGCCAGCACATCGGCGATCTTGTGCGCCTCGGTGCCGTGATTGACGACGAGCTCGTAGCCGAACTCCTCGGCGATGCGGATCGCTGTCGCGATGTCGTCGTGACGGTGGCAGTGCTGGTCCCAGAGCAGGTCGCCCGCGAGCACGGCGGCGAGAGTCTCGCTGCCGAGGTCGCGCTCGAAGGGTTCGCCCTTCGCGGCGGCAGCATCCCGCTTGGCGATGTAGTCCTGCGCAGCCGTGAACGCCTCGCGCAGCGTCGCGGCCACGCCGAGTCGCGTGGCCGGCGTCTTGCCCTTGTCGCCGTAGACGCGCTTGGGGTTCTCACCCAGCGCGGACTTCACCGAGACGTCCGCCGAGAGCACCTGCTCGTCGACGGTCCTCCCTCCCCAGGCCTTGAGCGCGACGGTGCGCCCTCCGATCGGGTTCCCCGACCCCGGCTTCACGACCACCGTGGTCACCCCGCCGCGCAGCGCGTCGCGGAAGCCGAGCTCCTCGATGTCGATGCCGTCGATCGCCCGGAACCGCGATCCGTTCGGGTCGGTCATCTCGTTGGTGTCGTTGCCGCTCCAGCCCTCGCCGTCCTCGTGCACGCCGAGGTGCCCGTGCGCCTCGACGAATCCGGGCAGCACCCAGGATCCCCCGGCGTCGACGATCTCGGCATCCGCCGGAATCGGTGTGTCCGCTCCCCCGACGGCCGAGATCACGCCGTCGATCACGACGACGGTGCCGTTCTCGATCGGCTCTGCGCTGACGGGGACGATGCGGCCGTTGGTCACGGCGAGGATGTGTGCCACCCTCCCAACCTATGCCCGGGGCTGACGAGCATCCGTCCGACGCGCACTGTCCACGGGCGGCAGAATGGGCGGTGACCGCCCGTCCGCTCGGCGAAGGGACCTACCGGTGACTCAGCGCATCTTCGACAGCCACCTGCACATCATCGACCCGGCTCACCCGCTGATCGAGAACAACGGCTATCTGCCTGATCCGTTCACGGTCGCGGACTACCGCGCGCGGATCGACGGCCTCGGCATCGCGGGAGGAGCCGTCGTGTCCGGGTCGTTCCAGGCCTTCGACCAGGGCTACCTGCTCGACGCACTGCGCGCGCTCGGTCCGACCTACGTCGGCGTCACCCAGATCCCCGGCGACACCGCCGACGCGCGCATCCACGAACTCCACGAGGGCGGCGTGCGCGCCGTGCGATTCAACGTCGCCCGCGGCGGCTCGGCCGACCTCGACGAACTGGAGCGCCTCGCCCGGCGCGTGCACGATCTCGCCGGCTGGCACACCGAGCTCTACATCGACGCACGCACGATCGACGACGACCTCGCCGACCGGATCGCGTCACTGCCCGCCGCGAGCATCGACCACCTCGGCATGCACGAGGACGGCCTGGACCGGCTGCTGCGACTCGTCGAGCGAGGTGTGAAGGTGAAGGCCACAGGGTTCGGCCGCGTCGACCTCGACCCTGCGGCGACGATCACGGCGATCATGGCGGTCGATCCGACCGCGCTCATGGTCGGCACGGATCTGCCGTCGACTCGCGCGCGACGACCGTTCCAGGACGACGACTTCGAACTCATCGCGCAGGCGGTCGGCGT
>JAITUD010000078.1 GCA_031286555.1 Microbacterium sp.
CGTCATGAACATGAACCTTCAGGACGTGCCGCCCTTCCCGATGCGAGCGGCGCTGACCGGACTGGTCGCCGCCGTGATCGTCGGCGCGCTGTCCGGGTTCATCCCGGCACTGGTGGCGCTCCGGGTGAAGGTGATCGACGCGATCCGCTTCTGAGCGCCGCCGGGTGGGCGGGTGCGATCAGACCCGCACGCGCCGCCCGGTGAGCCGCTCGGCGCGGTCGTCGGCGAGCGCGAGTGAGCGCGTCTCGCGCGCACGTCGACCCGCGGTGATCGCGACCAGCAGCGTCTCCGAGGGGACGGGCGGGATCGGCGAGACGAACGGCGCCGCCTCCGCCGCGAGCTCGTCGGCGAGGCGGACGCGGGCGGCCGGGCTGAGCAGCGCAGCGCTGGACAGGAACTGGGAGATCCGCCGCGCGAGCCGGTCCGGCAGCTTCGCGACATCCGCGATGCGCGCCCACTCCGTCATCCCCTGCGGAAGCATCGGCGGGAACGTCACCAGTGCGGGCACGCGCACGCGCTGGCTGTAGGTGCCGGCGACCAGGTCGCCGAGCCGCTGGGACCGCGGCGAGAGGGCGCCGGTGATGATCGCGACGCTGCCGAGCGTCATGTAGACCTCGAGCACGCCCAGCAGGCCGCGGATGAAGGAGTGCCGGAATCCGATCGCCCCGCCGTCGACTCGCACGATGCGTCCGCCGACCGCCAGCTTGCCGAGGCTCCGGCCGCGCATCACGACCTCGACGGTGACCGGCAGCACCAGGAAGCTGATCACGATCGCGGCCACCTGGTAGATGCGCACCGTCGCGTCGTCGAACACGCCGATCGCGTCGAGCCAGATGCCGAGGAAGAGGAAGGCGAGGTACACGCCGAAGCCGAGCAGCATGTCGATGATCGCCCCGGCGGCGCGCAGGATGAAGCCGATCGGCTGTGCGTCGATGGCGACCGCCTCGCCGGACAGGATCTCCTCGGACGCGTCGATCGGCAGGGACATGAGTACAGTAAATCAGGTGGATGCCGATGCCCTCGCCGATGCGCGCCGCCAGGAGTGGGACGCCCTCGACCGGCTGAGCCGCACCCGTCATCTGGACGGTGCGGGGGTCGATGAGCTGATCGTGCGTTATCGCGCCGCATCGGCCGATCTCGCCGAGCTGAAGACATCTGTGGGGGAGTCGCCGCAGAGCGCCTATCTCTCCACGGTGCTCGGTGCCGGCAGGCTCCGGCTGACCGGGGCATCCGACGGGGTGCTCGCGCAGGTCGGGCGGTTCTTCGGATCGCAGCTGCCCGCAGCGCTGTACCGGGTGCGGTGGACGACGCTCGTGATCGCGATCGGCTTCGTGGTCATCGCCGCAGGGGTGGCTGCCTGGGTGGCATCCGATCCTGCGCTGGTGGCGACGCTCGGCCCGCCCGACCTGCTCAAGCAGTACGCCGAGGAGGACTTCACCGGCTACTACACCGAGAATCCGGCGGCGGAGTTCGCCGGCATGGTGTGGACCAACAACGCGTGGATCGCCCTGCAGTGCGTACTGTTCGGCATCACCGGCATCTGGCCGCTCTACATGATGGTTCAGAACGCCGTGAGCATCGGCATCGCCGCCGCTGTCATGGCCGCGCACGACCGGCTCGACGTGATGGTGCTGTATATCCTTCCGCACGGGATGCTGGAAATGACCTGCATCTTCGTCGCCGGCGCGGCGGGACTGCACATCTTCTGGGCGTGGGTCGCACCGGGGCGGCGCACCAGGGCGGAGGCGCTCGCTTCGGAGGGGCGTGCACTCGCCACTGTGGCGATCGGCCTGGTCTTCGCGCTGTTCCTGTCCGGCCTCGTCGAGGGATTCGTCACAGGCTGGGGACTGCCCTGGCCGATCAAACTCGGCATCGGCGCCGCGGCGCTCGCCGTGTTCCTGGTCTACATGCTGCTGGTCGGCGGCCGCGCCGTCCGGCGGGGTGAGACCGGCGACCTGGTCGAATACGATGCGGGCACCCCGCGCCTCGTCGCCGGCTGACCGGTCCAGACACGAAGAAGGGGCCGGCGCGATGCGCCGACCCCTCCGCGATCCGTGCGGATCAGATCTTCTGCGTGCTGTCGAACAGCGCCTTGTAGGCGAAGCCCGCCAGCAGCGCGCCGACGATCGGGAAGACCAGGAACACCCACAGCTGGCCGAGCGGGCCGACGCCGCCGTAGATCGCCGCGGCGATCGAGCGAGCCGGGTTGACCGAGGTGTTGTCGACCGGGATGGCGATCAGGTGGATCAGCGTCAGCGACAGGCCGATCGCGATCCCCGCGAGCTTCGTGCCGCGCTGGGGGTGCGTGGCGCCGAGGATGACGAGGACGAAGAAGCCGGTCAGGATGATCTCGATGATGATCGCGGCAGGCATTCCGAACCCGCCGGGGGAGTGCTCGCCCCAGCCGTTGCTGGCGAAACCGGCATCCTGCGCTCCGGCCAGCCAGCCGTCCGGGCCGAACAGGCCGATCAGCACCAGCAGGGTCGACGCGATCGCCGCTCCGACGATCTGCGTGATGATGTACGGCACGACGTCCCGCCAGGGGATGCGCCCGGCCGCCGCGACGCCGAGCGTGACGGCGGGGTTGAAGTGACCGCCGGAGATGGGGCCGAAGGCGTAGACGCCGACGAGCACCGTGAGGCCGAACGCCAGGGCGACCGGGAGGTAGACGCCGGCGTTGGGCGAGGGGTCGGTGTACAGGTTCGAGGCGAACACTGCGGTGCCGACGCCGCCGAAGACCAGCAGGAACGTTCCGAAGCCCTCTGCAGCGAGCTTCGCGCCGAGCGTGGGAGTCGCCGGGGACGGGGAATCAGTCATTTTCTCTGTCCTTACCTTGTGGAAGCCACGGCGGTTGCCGGACTTTCACATGATTCCGCACTCTCAGCGAATGCACAGCCGGGACACGCCGCCGGGCGACACGCCCGCGACGCCGCCCCTTTCTTGAATGAATCAAAACAGCTAGGCTGTGGAGCATGTCCGTCCCCCTCGCCGCCGCTGCCGACATCGCCATCCGTGGTGCGGGCCTTCGGATCACCGATTCCCGTCGCGCGGTGTACGACGCACTCCGCGAGCACCCGCATGCCAGTGCCGACGAGGTGCACGAGAAGGTGCGTGTGCACGTCGACTCGACGAGCATGCAGTCCGTCTACAACGCGCTCGGCGACTTCGCCGCCGCGGGTCTGGTGCGCCGCATCGAACCCGCCGGGCATCCGATGCTCTTCGAACTGCGCGTCGACGACAACCACCACCACCTGGTGTGCACCGGCTGCGGCGCGGTCGAGGACGTCGACTGCGCGATCGGCTCCGCACCATGCCTCACGCCCTCGGACGACCGGGGCTTCACCATCTCCTCGGCAGAGGTGACGTACTGGGGGCTGTGCTCCCTGTGCGTGCTGAACCGGGACTGAACCGACCACGACCGCACACGAAGAAGGAAAGCAATGACTGACGTGACTCAGACCGAAGCCGCCGCAGACGGCTGCCCGGTGATCCACCAGCCGAAGGGGACCGCGAGCGGCCCCGGCAACCGCCAGTGGTGGCCGAACCAGCTGAACATCAAGGTGCTGGCGAAGAACAACGAGAAGCGCAACCCGCTCGAGGGCGACTTCGACTACAAGGCCGCCTTCGAGGCTCTCGACCTCGACGCGGTCAAGGCGGACATCGCCGAGACGCTCACCACCTCGCAGGACTGGTGGCCGGCGGACTTCGGCAACTACGGCCCGCTCATCATCCGCATGGCATGGCACAGCGCCGGCACCTACCGCGTGACCGACGGTCGCGGCGGTGGCGGCACCGGCCAGCAGCGCTTCGCGCCGCTGAACAGCTGGCCCGACAACGTCAACCTCGACAAGGCGCGCCGCCTGCTCTGGCCGGTCAAGAAGAAGTACGGCCAGTCGATCTCGTGGGGCGACCTGATGATCCTCGCCGGCAACGTCGCGCTCGAGGAGATGGGCTTCAAGACCTTCGGCTTCGCCGGCGGTCGCACCGACGTGTGGGAGCCCGACGAGGAGATCTTCTGGGGCCCCGAGGCGGAGTGGCTCGCCAACAAGCGGTACACCGGAGAGCGCGACCTGGACAAGCCGCTCGCGGCCACCCAGATGGGCCTCATCTACGTCAACCCGGAGGGCCCGGACGGCAACCCCGACCCGCTGCTCGCCGCCATCGACATCCGCGAGACCTTCGCCCGCATGGCGATGAACGACGAGGAGACCGTCGCGCTGATCGCCGGTGGTCACACCTTCGGCAAGACGCACGGCGCGGCACCCGACACCAACGTCGGCCCCGACCCCGAGGACGCGCCGATCGAGCAGCAGGGTCTCGGCTGGAAGGGCTCCTTCGGCACCGGCAAGGGCGACGACCAGATCGGCTCCGGGCTCGAGGTCACCTGGACCTACCACCCCACCCGCTGGGACAACGAGTTCTTCCACATCCTCTACGCCTACGAGTGGGAGAAGTTCGAGAGCCCCGCCGGTGCGCAGCAGTGGCGTCCGAAGAACGGCGCAGGCGCCGACATGGTGCCGCTGGCGCACTCCGACGGCCGCCGCGAGCCCCGGATGCTGACGACCGACCTGTCGCTTCGGTACGACCCGATCTACGGTCCGATCTCGCAGAAGTTCCGTGACGACCCGGAAGCGTTCGCCGACGCGTTCGCCCGCGCGTGGTTCAAGCTCACCCACCGTGACATGGGTCCGGTGCAGCGCTACCTGGGTGCCGAGGTGCCCGAGGAGAAGCTGATCTGGCAGGACGTCGTCCCCGCTGTCGACCACGAGCTGATCGACGACGCGGACGCCGCGGCGCTCAAGCAGCAGGTGCTCGACAGCGAGCTGACGGTCTCCGAGCTGGTCGCGACCACCTGGGCCGCGGCGTCGACCTTCCGCGGCAGCGACAAGCGCGGCGGCG
>JAITUD010000088.1 GCA_031286555.1 Microbacterium sp.
GGCCCCGCCGAGCTGATCATGCTCGACCGCGATGAGACAGGCCTGCAGCAGGCGCAGCTCGGCACGGCCGGGCATGGGCTGCTCGACACCAAGGACGTGGTGCTGGCGAACATCCGCGACGTCGAGACGCTGAACGGCATCTTCGAGGACCGTCGGCCCGAGGTGGTGTTCCATGCGGCGGCGCTGAAGCACCTGCCCATGCTCGAGCAGTACCCGGATGAGGCATGGAAGACGAACGTGCTGGGGTCTCTGAACGTGATCCGCGCGGCGATGAGCGTGGGCGTGACGCACTTCGTGAACGTGTCGACCGACAAGGCGGCGAATCCGACCAGCGTGCTGGGGCATTCGAAGCGGGTGGCCGAGAAGCTCACGGCGTGGGCGGGGGCGCAGACCGGGTTGAACTACGTGTCTGTGCGTTTCGGCAACGTGATCGGCAGCCGGGGGTCGATGCTGCCTACCTTCCAGACGCTGATCGCCGCGGGCGGGCCGGTCACGGTGACGCACCCGGAGGCGACGCGCTATTTCATGACGATTCCCGAGGCCTGCCAACTGGTGATCCAGGCGGGCGGCATCGGACGGGTCGGAGAGGTGCTGATCCTCGACATGGGCGAGCCGGTGTCGATCCTCGAGGTCGCCAAGCGCATGATCTCGATGTCGGGCAAGAAGATCGAGATCGTGTTCACGGGCCTGCGGCACGGCGAGAAGCTGCATGAAGAATTGGTGGGTGACCGCGAGTCGCTGGAGCGCCCGTTCCACCCGAGCATCTCTCACACGCACGCCGATACGATCAGTCCGGAGCGACTGGACAAGGACGGCTGGAAGGCGCGTATGGCGGAGGAGCCTCGCAACAACGACACCCAGGTGCTGGGGCGGCTCGACCTGAAGACGGCGCATGGCTGACCGCATCTTCATGTCGTCTCCTGATGTCACTGAGAAGGAAGAGGCGGCAGTCGTCGCCGCGATGCGCTCCGGCTGGATCGCACCTCTCGGCCCGGACGTCGACGCCTTCGAGCGCGAGCTGGCTGACCGCGTGGGTGTCGCCCACGGGGTGGCGCTGAGCTCGGGAACGGCGGCGCTGCACCTCGGTCTGCTGACTCTGGGCGTCGCCCCTGGCGATGTCGTCGTCACCTCGACGATGACGTTCGCCGCGACGACGAACGCCATCACGTACACGGGCGCCGAACCGTACTTCGTGGATGCTGACCCGGAGACGGGCAACATGGATCCTGCGCTGCTGCGGCAGGCGCTGCAGCGGTTGACGGATGCCGGTGAGCGTGTCGCCGCGATCGTGCCGGTCGATCTGCTGGGCAAGACCGTCGACTATACGAGCATCCTGCAGATCGCCGACGAGTTCGGCGTGCCGGTGCTGGCGGATGCGGCGGAGTCGCTGGGCGCGACGCATGCCGGGCGCCCGGCGGGCGGCTTCGGCCGCGCGTCGATCGTGTCGTTCAACGGCAACAAGGTGATGACGACGTCGGGCGGCGGGATGCTGCTGACCGATGACGAGGCTCTGGCGCAGCGCGTGCGCTACCTGGCGACGCAGGCCAGGCAGCCGGTGGTGCACTACGAGCACACGGATGTCGGTTACAACTACCGGATGAGCAACCTGCTGGC
The DNA here is from genome assembly GCA_031286555.1 of Microbacterium sp. GTDB lineage: Bacteria > Actinomycetota > Actinomycetes > Actinomycetales > Microbacteriaceae > Microbacterium. The sequence goes on from JAITUD010000088.1 coordinate 1,615, forward strand.
GGCCCTCGGACGCGCCCAGCTCGCGCGGCTCGACGGGATGATCGCCCGCCGCCGCGAGGTGCGCGAGCTCTACAAGGATCTGTTCGCAGATGTCGACGGCGTCGAGGTGTTCGGGGCCGAGGGCGATGATGACGACAACGTGTGGCTGACCTCGATCCTGGTCGACTCGTCGGTCACCGGGTGGGATCCGTCCGAGCTGTCGGCGGCACTCACTGCGGAGAACATCGAGAGCCGCCCGCTGTGGAAGCCGATGCACCTGCAGCCGGTGTTCTCGCACCTGCGTGGTGAGATCAATGGCACGAGCGAGTCGCTGTTCGAGCGCGGGCTGACCCTGCCGAGCGGTTCGGCGCTGACGGCCGAGCAGCGCGAGCGCGTGGTCGCGGCGATCGCGGCGTTCCTGAAGGAGCACTGAGGCGTGGCGCGTATCCGTCGGCCCTATGACCTGCTCAAGAGGTTCCTCGACGTCTTCCTCTCACTGGTCGCAGCCGTCGTACTGCTGCCGGTGATGGCGGCCGTGGCTGTTCTGGTCGCGGTGAATCTCGGCAGGCCGGTGGTCTTCGCGCAGGAGCGACCGGGGCGGGGCGGGCGGGTGTTCGTGCTGCGCAAGTTCCGCTCGATGCGCGACGTCGACGAGGCTCGCGGGCTCGTGACGGATGAGCAGCGTCTGACCTCGTTCGGCCGACTGCTGCGATCGACCAGCCTGGACGAGCTGCCGTCGCTGTGGAACGTGCTGAAGGGCGACATGAGCCTGGTCGGCCCGCGCCCGCTGCTGGTGGAGTACCTGCCGCTGTACTCGCGCCAGCAGGCTCGCCGGCACGAGGTTCGCCCCGGCATCACGGGCCTGGCGCAGGTCAGTGGACGGAACGCGCTGAGCTGGGAGGACAAGTTCGCCCGCGACGTCGAGTACGTCGACGGCCGGAGCCTAGGGTTGGACGCACGGATCATCTTCGCGACGGTCCGTTCGGTGTTCGTGCGCGAAGGCATCTCCGCGCCGGGCGAAGCGACGATGAGCAAGTTCGGAGGGTCGGATGCCTGAAGACATCATCGTCATCGGCGCCGGCGGCTTCGGGCGCGAGACCCTCGACGTGATCGAGGCGATCAATGCCGCCGCGGTCGAGCCGGTGTGGAACGTCGTCGGTGTGGTCGATGACGGCCCGGCGGAGATCCAGGTGGAGCGGCTGCGGGCCCGGGGCATTCCGCTGCTCGGCGGTCTCGAGGAACTGCGCAAGCAGGGCCACGGATGCCGATACGTGATCGGCATCGGTTCGCCGTCCGTTCGCGCGCGCATCGCTGGGACTGTTGACCCGTGGGGGCTGCGCGCTGCGACGCTGGTACATCCCGCGGCTGTCGTCGGAACCCGTACTGAGCTCGCACCAGGCACCGTCGTGTGCGGGGGAGTGCAACTGTCGACCAACCTGCGCCTCGGCGCGCATGTGCACGTGAATCCCGCCGCGATCATCGGCCACGACAGCATTCTGGAGGACTTCGTCTCGATCAACCCTGGCGCGATCATCTCGGGTGAGGTGCGGGTGCGGCGGGAGACGCTGATCGGGGCCGGGGCGACTGTTCTGCAGGGGCTTGAAGTGGGTGAAGGCGCCGTGGTGGGGGCAGCGGCCTGCGTGACGAAGAACGTGGGTGCGCGGGCGACGGTCACTGGCATTCCCGCCCGCGGTATAGAGGCGGGGTCTTGAGCGTCGGGAGGAGACCACGGGTCATGGTCGTCGTGACTGCGCAGGTCACAGCACGCCTGTTCATGAGGGGATATGTGGAGTTCCTCTCTCAGTCCGGCTACGACGTGATGCTGGTGGCGGACGATCTCAGCGCATTGCGTGAGCCGATGTCCGATCGCGGGGTGAGGACGATGTCTGTGCCGATGGAGCGTGATCCGGCCCCGCTCAAGGATCTCGTCAGCCTGATCAGAATGATGCGCCTCATCGCGCGCGCACGTCCCGACGCCGTGGTCTACGCGACGCCGAAGGCGAGCTTGCTGGCCTCGATCGCCGCGCGGCTGTTCGGTGTTCCGGCGAGGGTGTACGCGCTGTGGGGAATCCGTTTCGAGACGGCGCAGGGCGCGGAACGGGTGCTGTACCGCGGGATCGAGCGAATGATTGCGACCAGTTCGACGGCCGTCGTCGCGAACAGTGCGAGTCTTGCTGCTCGGGCCGCTGAACTCGGCGTCACCGGGGCCGACCGCGTCGTCGTCCTGGGTGAAGGCTCATCCCACGGGGTTGACAGCAAGCGCTTCTCCCGGCGTGCGCAACTCCCTGAGATCGATGCCGCGACGGCACGCTTCCTGGCCGATCACGAAGGCATCACTCTCGGGTTCGTCGGGCGGCTGCACCCTGACAAAGGCATCGACACCCTGATGGCCGCGGCATCGCGATTGACCGCGCAGGGGGAGGCCGTCCGCGTCATCCTCGTCGGCGGCGAGGAAGGCGCGGACGTCGAGATCCCTCCTGGCGTCGCCGTTCATCTCACCGGTGAGGTACCGGACGTTCGGCCGTACCTCGACGTCTTCGACGTTCTCGTGCTGATGAGCAGGCGGGAGGGGTTCCCGAACGTAGTCCTGGAGGCAGCATCCATGGAGGTACCGGCCATCGTTTCCGATGCCACGGGATGCGTGGATTCGGTCCTCGATGGTGTCACGGGGTATGTGGTGCCTACCGGGGATGCCGACGCGCTCGGTTCCGCGATCGCGGAACTCGCCGGTGATCCGGCGGGGCTGCGCGCACTGGGAGTCGCTGCGCGCGATCGAGCGGTGAAGTCGTTCGATCCCGAGTACGTCTGGCGTCTCTCCGAGGAGCACCTCCGCTCTCAGCTGGAGCGGGGCCGGCGCGGCCGACGGACGGCCTCGAGATGAGACTGGGCAGAGCGGGCAAGGGGTTCGCATTCCTCATGTCCGGGACCGTCGCGGCGCAGGTGGTATCGCTGCTCGCACTTCCGCTGCTCTCGAGGATCTACGCACCAGCGGATTTCGGCGTTTTCAGCTTCGTGCTGGCCGTGACTGCAGTGCTCGCGCCCATCGCCGGACTGCGGCTGGAGACGGCAGCCATGCTGCCGCAAGATACGACCGGGGTGCGAGCGATCGTGCGTGCCTGCATGACGAGCATCATCCTGTTCGCCTGCGGAACTGTGGTCGTGATCGAATTGATCAGGGCGCTCGGGGGGATCGATGCCACAGTGGACTTCCCCTACCTCGGTGTCTGGGTGGGAGTCCTGGTCCTGCTCACCGCGCTCTTCTCACTCATGAGTCAGCTCGCGCTACGTGACCACCGCTATCAGTCTGTCGCGGCGAGGACGCTCCTCCAGTCGAGCGGCACAGCGGTGAGTCAGCTCGGTTTCGGACTGGTGCTGCGCAATGCCGGTGGCCTGTTGCTCGGACATGCGATCGGGCGGGCGATCGGGATCATTCCGCTCTGGCGTGAGACTCGCCAGTACTTCGGCGCCGTCAGCACGGACGCGCGTCGAAACGTGTGGCGGGACTATTGGCGCTTTCCTGCAGTGTTCGCCCCGTCCGCGCTATTGAACGCGCTGGGCACTCAGGCACCGGTGATCTTTGTCGTCGCGTGGTTCGGCGTCGACGCAGGTGGTCAGGTCGGCATGGCCGAACGGATCGTCGGGTTGCCGCTCGTCCTGGTCGGTGCAGCTGCCGGACAAGTGCTCGAGGCAGAAGTGGCGAAGCGGCTCCGCGAGGGGGCGCAAGGAATGCGGTCGATCTACTGGCGGGTGAGCGCGATGCTCGGCGGCCTTGCCGCGATCGCGGCGCTCGGCTTCGGAATCCTCGGGGGGTGGCTCGTCCCGATCCTCCTCGGCGCGCAATGGCAGGACGCCGGTGCGGCGGTGCAGATCATGGCGATGGCCGCGGGTATCCGGCTCGTGGGCAGCCCGCTGAGTAAGTTCATCCTGCTGTACCAGCGGTCTCTGGCGAACACAGTATTGGACCTGGTCCGCGTGCTGCTCGTCGGTGGGGCCTTCGCAGCCACGATGCTGCTCAAGATGCCCCTCTTCCCCGCGCTATGGCTGATCTACACCGCCCTGGCGCTCACGTACCTCATCACCTGGGTGTACGGTCTCGTCCTTACGGGGCGCGCCCCTGAGCAGCTGCGCATCTCGGAGCCTCGAGCGTGAGCGCCAAAGGATGTAGCGCGCCCCGCGGACCGCGCGTTGCGGGAGAACGCCGCTGAGCACGGAGCGAAGGATTCGGAGATACTCCAGGGGCCCTGCCCCGAGGCGACGGTAGTAGTGGATACGGACCGCGAGCTCTCCACCTCGGTTGCCGAGGCGTCGCTTCCGCAGGTCTTGGGCCTCGACGCGGTAGTGATAGAGGACCGCAGGGATAACGTAGAGGCGCCGTCCGGCGAGAAGGAGCTCACACCAGAGCGCGAGGTCTTCCGCCCGGTGCCGGTCCGGGTATCCGCCGACGGTCTCGATATCCGAACGGCGCATCATGCTCGCCGCATGGATGGGCGCGGAGCCTCGCATGACGTCCCTACTCGTCTTCTCGCCGTCCCGTCCGATTTGAATCGCCGGCATCGAGCTCGAAAACTCGACCGCGCAGGCGGACGCCACCGCGTACTCGGGGTGATCGGTCATGAAGGCGTGCAACGTGGCGAGGTATTCCGGGCTCACCCAGTCATCAGGGTCGATCCGCGCGATGAACTCACCGTTCGCCGCGCTCAGGCCGTGGTTGAGGGCGGCGGCGAAGCCGCGGTTCTCCCGGTCTGACCCGTATGAGATGACCGACAGGCGAGGGTCGTCGAACTCGCTTGCGATCCGTCGCACATCCGTCGCGGAGCCGTCGTCGACGATGAGGAACTCGAAATCGGTGAAGGTCTGCCGGAGCATGGACCCGATCGAGGTGCGCAGATTCTCCGGGCTCGTGTTGTATTCCGCCATCAGGACTGTCACGGCAATCACGCACGTACTCCGATCCCGCGCCGCATACGCGTCCCTCCGCCTCGATGCTACCGGTGGATCTCGGATCCGGAGGTCTCCGATTAGGATTGAGTTCGGCGGGCGCCCGCCGGATCATGATGCCTCTGGAGGGGAGGAATGAATGCCTGGTCCGCTCGTCACAATCGGCATCCCACTCGTCAACGAGGACATGGCGGAGATCCGGCTCGCGGTCCGCTCGGTCTACGCGCAGAGCCTCCCCGACTGGGAGCTGGTCTTCTTCTGCGACGGCAGCTCGGCGGAACGAGTGCGGATGCTCGAGGGGATAGACGATCCTCGTGTGTCGATCATTGTCAATGAGACATCGCAGGGGATCGCGTCCAGCCTCAACCGGCTGGCGGACATGGCCACAGGCAAGTACATCGCGATCCTCGCAGCGGACGACATGTGGACTCCTGACCGGTTAGAGAAGCAGATAGCGCGGATGGAGGAGGCGGATGCGCCGGATGTGCTCGCCGCCCAAATGGTCGTCATCAGCGATAGCGTCACCGTTGAGGGGGCGCAGAAGCCTGCGCGGGTTCCGAATTCTTCCCGGGGATGGGTCGAGGGGACCCCGATCTCGCATGCGACTGCCGTCGCGAGGTCCGGATGGTTCCGCGACCATCCCTACGACACTAGGCTGATCCGTGCACAGGACCGTGCCTTCTGGATCCGCTCGCACAAGGGCAGCCGCATCGAGATCATGGACGAGGCGGTCTACTTTTATCGCGTGCCCAAGCCGTTGAGCTATCGGAAGTACGCCTGGGGCAGCAAGTACGCCCGCCAGGTCATCTGGCGTTACGGGCGGGAAGTCTGCTCCGTTCCGGCCGTCGCGGTCATCTACGCGAAGTCGCTGGTGAAGCAGGCGGTCGTCGCGGCGGCGACGCTGCTGGGGAGATCGGACCGGTTGTATTACCGCAGGATCGATCCGCTCACGGGGCCAGAGCTCGAAGCGCTGCGCAGGGATCTCGAGGAGATCAGCCGAACCACGGTGCCGGGGTGGCCGAGCGGAGACGGTTCATCGTGACGGGCGCAGGGCAGCGCCAGCTGCCGGCCACCGCGACCAGGGGAGCGCACAGCTCATGATCCTGATTCTCGCGCTGTTCACAACCTTCGTCGCGGCCGGATTCCTGCTTAGCCGCATTCGGCGGCGCGATCTTACGAGCGCCGGGTTCTGGTTCGTAGTACTTAGTCTGATCTTCTTCCTCTTCTCGTTCATCTCGGTCTGGGCGGAATCAGGATTCGACGAGACCGACGGGCTCGCCGATGGCGTAGTGGTCGTGAGCCTCGGCGTGCTCGCGTTCATCGGCGGGTGCCTGCTCATGAACGCACTAGTGCGCCAGGCGCCCGTGCGGCCGCTCGTCCTGGCCGAAGATGACGCACCGTCGCAGGCACGCGAGAAGCGTGAGACGCGGGGACTAGTGATGATCTCGGCCGCGATCCTCATCCCCTCCTGGGTCTACTTCATGCTGCTGGGCGAAGTACCGCTCTTCATGGGAGTCACAGATGTCGTCAACAGCGGATACGGGGGGTTGGGGGCGCTACAGACCTATCGACTGGCGCTGACCCCGCACCTTACTGGTGAGTCGATTCCGTTCAAGGGGCTCTTCGACATCGCGAGGAACTACGGCACGCTGTTCATAGTCGGTGTGAGTACGGTGCAGCTACTGCAGAAGCGTGGCAAGACGTTGCGCATCGTCCTCATCGGTGCGTCAGTCGTCACCGGACTCGCCGCGGGCCAACGCTGGCCGATGATCTATCTGGTGGTAACCGCCCTCGCCGCGATCTACGCCCTCGCCCGGTTCGGTGTCCGTCCCCGGGGGCGACGCGTTCTCGGGTTCAGCGCGGCGCTCATCGCGGTGGGGATGGTGATCACTCTTCTGCAGAAGAGGACGACCGAGGTGATCGACAACGCGGGATCCGCGTTGTCGTTCGTCTTCGAGAACCTCTACGAGCGGATCGTCTTCGAACAGAGCGCGACTCCGATTCTGAGTTTTCAGCGTCACGTCTTCGCATCGGGCGAGCTCGAAGGAGCCAGCTACTGGCAAGCGATTCAAGCGAACCTCCCTGGGTCGGATGTCAACAACTTCGAGGTCGATTTCTTCGCCAGGGTGTATGGCGGCCACTACGGCTATACCGCGGCCCCCGGTTTCTTCACGGAGGCCTACATCAACTTCGGCTACCTCGGTGTCGTCTTCCTATCTCTGCTGTGGGGCATGCTTCTCACCCGCATCGACACTGCGAGATGGTGGGACCGCGATCTCGCCTTCAGGCCGGGGTTCAAGAGCGCAGTCGCCGCGCTACTGGCTGGCACGACGTTTGCCGGCGGCGGTCTGCTCATCGGTGGCACCGTGCTCTTTGTGTATGTGCTGATCCTTTATCGGCTAGTGGCGGGCGGAGGCGCGCGAGACGAGAGCGGCCTTGCTCTCCGGCGCAGGAAGGCAGCCCCTGCCGAGCAATACGCGAGGACGAGATCGTGGACGCTGAAGTCCTCGAGCTGAGCGTCGCGACCCCTCTCGCACATGCGTTGGCGGCGGATGTCGCTCGCCGGCGAGGCATCCGTGCATTGAGCATCAAGGGCCCGGTCGCGGAGTATCACGGGCTGCGTGCTCCGCGCATGTCGGCCGACGCCGATGTCCTCGTCGATCCCGCGCGGTTCGTCGAGTTCTGTGACGAACTCGCCGGGCGCGGCTGGCGAACGCGGGTGGGGCGTGACACCCCATCGCTGCTGCCGCAGCATTCCGCTACCTACATCCACCCCGACTGGCCGTGCGACATCGACGTGCACTGGATGTTCCCGGGCTTCTTCGCAGACGCCGAGATTGCCTTCGAGGCGCTCTGGATGTCGCGCTCGACCGTGTCGATCGCGAATGCTCGGGTCTTCGCGCCGTCGAGACCCGGGACCGCGGTCGTGATGGCACTCCACGCCGTTCGTGACCTGCGCGCAGAGCGGCATCGCTCAGAACGCGTCCTCGTACTGAAGGCCCTGACACACTCCTTCACGGAAAATGAGCGCGATGAGTTCACCAGTATCGTCCGTGAGGGCGGCGCTGGCTGGGCGTTGAAGGAATTCCTCGCTCAGGCAGGCCTTCCGTCCGTGGGTGACGACGGCGACGAGGATGGACGTCGGGGCTGGGACATCTTTCGGAGCAACGTCGACGATGCCTCCAGCGTCGCCTGGTGGCGTCAGGTCGGCGAAGCGAGGTGGTGGCAGAAGCCGGCGTGGCTGTGGCGGGCCGTCTGGGTGTCGCGGCGGGACGTTCCTCGCAACGATGCTGACTCGCTTCCGAGCCATCGAGAGGCGTGGAGATACAGGCTGCATCGATGGGGTCGCGGGTGGCGCGCGACGATGCGCCATCTCCACGGGAATGGAAAGGAACGGGCGAGATGAGGATTGCCGTCGTCGGTTGTGGCTACCTTGGGGCCGTGCACGCCGCAGCAATGGCGTCACTGGGTCATGACGTCATCGGCATCGATGTCGACGAGGCGCGTATTGCTGCGCTCCGCGACGGGCAGGCTCCGTTCTACGAGCCAGGGCTTCCTGAGGCACTGACCGCTGGGGTCAGCGGCGGTTCCCTGCGTTTCAGTACGGACATCGCGGACGCTCAGGAGGCATCCGTCCATTTCGTCGCGGTGGGCACGCCGCAGCGGCGTGACGGCGGCGCGGCCGATCTGACCTATGTCGATGCTGCGATCGACTCGCTGCTCCCGTTCCTCTCCCCGGGTGACATCGTCGCAGGCAAGTCCACGGTGCCGGTCGGAACAGCAGCCCGCCTCGCGGTGCGCGTCGAGGCGACCGGCGCCGTCCTGGTCTGGAACCCGGAGTTCTTGCGCGAGGGCTGGGCCATGCACGACACACTCAAGCCGGACAGGATTGTCGTGGGCGTCCGTCCGGGGGAAGCGGGGGAGCGCGCCTCCGGCATCCTTCGCGAGCTCTACCAGCCCGACGGCGACGACGGCACTCCGTTCATCGTCACCGACCTCGCCACCGCAGAACTCGTGAAGGTCGCGGCCAACTCGGTCCTCGCCACGAAGATCTCGTTCATCAACGCGATGTCCGAGATCGCCGAGGCCACCGGCGCCGACGTGAAGACGCTTGCCGAAGCGATCGGCCACGACACCCGCATCGGGCACCGGTACCTGGGCGCGGGCATCGGATTCGGCGGCGGATGCCTGCCGAAAGACATCCGGGCGTTCGCCTCCCACGCCGAAGAACTCGGTCTGGGCAAGTCCGTGGCTTTCCTGCACGAAGTCGACGACATCAACCTGCGGCGGCGCGACCGCGCCGTGCAGATCGTCACGGATGCCCTGGGCGGGTCCGTCTTCGACAGGCGGATCACCGTGCTCG